>JAISYE010000191.1 GCA_031297485.1 Clostridiales bacterium | reverse complement strand
ACTTTACCTTGCCCAGGCTTTCAATAAGCCGTTCGCTGGCGTCTGTGGAACATTCTACTATAAACTGCGCTGTATCCGCCTTAACTTCGCCCATGTTCTCCCCCTTTAGGACGTGTCTGAAAATTTGATTCCGATAGTCGAGCTTGCTCGACGCGGCGCGAAATTCTAGCGGTTTAATTAGGAATTTCGCGCTTTTAGGAATTTTCAAACACGCCTTAGCGGCCGCGCATCTGAAAATAGAAGGAGCATACACAAATGCTGGAAGATAACTTGGTAATTTTTAAAGGCAATAAAGACGGTATTGCGGTAATGCTGGACGACACAGCGGACTTTGATACCCTTAAGGGCGCGCTGCGCAAAAAAGTCGCGGCGGCAAAGAATTTTTTCGGAGGGGCCAAAACCAATATTTCCTTCCAGGGCAGGGTCATTACCACAGAGGAAGAAGCGGAACTGCTGCGTATAATCTCACGGCAGGCAAACTTGGAGATTGCTTTTGTCACAGGCACAAAACACGCGGAACTGGCAAGCACAGCCATCACGCCTGCCATGACCTTTATAAGCAATATAGACCCGGACTCCGGCACTGACGAGGGCATGACAATGTTCTTCAGCGGCACGGTGCGTTCCGGGCAGTCCCTGCGTTACGACGGCAGTATTGTGATACTGGGCGACGTTAACTCAGGGGCGGAAGTTATTGCCACAGGGAATATTATTGTGCTGGGCGCGGCGCGCGGTATGCTGCACGCGGGCTGTCTGGGGGACATGCGCGCCTACACGGCCGCCATGTGCCTTGCGCCTGTACAACTGCGCATCGGCGATATTATTACATATATATCGAAGGACATGACGCGCAAAGGCAAGAAAAGGCCCGGACCATCTTACGCCTATGTTAATGACGGTCAGATATATTTATCGCCTATGTGATTATAGTTGAGAGTGTATTCGAAGTGTGGTATACTTGGCTCGCTTTAGACAATGGCGCGAGGTGATGAGTATGAGCGACGAGGATTCACAAAAGTGTATGACAACTGCCGGCCCTGCCCCGAAAGCAAGCGCGAAATACAAGGACAGCGTTTTCAGGATGCTTTTCAGGGACTTGGCCGCGGCGGCCGAGTTATATAACGCTTTTTCCCAGGAGCAGTGTACGGCTGGGGATATTGAATTGATAACCCTGTCTAATGAAATATTTACTAATTTTATTAACGATTTAGCTTTTCTTGCTCGTAAACGCTTGCTTGTTTTTTCCGAGCATCAATCAACACCTAATCCCAATCTGCCAATGCGGGATTTAATGTATGCTGGGCGTACTTACGAAAAATACTTTGAAACCCGGCAGTTATCCCGGGAATTATACGGGGAGACTCTCGTCACGTTCCCTACGCCGGAATTTATCGTCCTGTACAACGGACAAAAGGAGATGCCGGATATAAGCTACTTGAGCCTTTCTTCCGGTTTTGAGGAAAAGAACGTTAATCAAGAAAGATTTGGCAAGCTCGAACTAACCGTTCCGGTGTATAATATTAATTATACGCACAATAAGGAAATAATGGGCAGGAGCATTACCCTGACCGGATATTCCCAGTTTGTCGCGATAACGAGGGAATATATCGCTGAACGGGCTAAAGAAGCGGCGGAGAATAAGGAGCAAATCAGCAGGGAAGAAATAATCAGGCTTGCAATAGCAAAAGCTGTTAAGTTCTGCAAAGAGAACGGTATATTAGTCCCCTTTTTTGAAAAATATGGTTCGGAGGTGATAAATGTGTTTTCTCAAGAGCTTACGTTAGAGGATTTTCGGGAAATAAGCCATAGGGCTGGTGTGAAAAAGGGCAGGGTCCAAGGCATAGCCAAAACAGCTGTGAGGATGCTTGAGGAAGGTTTTTCAATAGAACAGATAGCGAGGGTAACAAATCTGCCTGTTGAGAAAATTCAAAAATTACGCGCTGATATGGATACGGGGCTGTAAATAAGTTCTGTAAAGAGACTGAAATTTATACCCGTTTGCGTATATTAGTCTTTTTTTGAAAAAACACGCTTTGGAGGCGTTAAATGTGTTTTCTCAAGAGCTTACGTTAGAGGATTTTCGGGAAATAAGCTATAGGGCTGGTGTGAAAAAGGGCATAGCCGAAGCTAGGGTTCAGGGCATAACCAAGGGCAGGATTCAGGGCATAGCCGAGGGCAGGCTTCAAGGTATAACCAAAATAGCTGTGAGGATGCTTGAGGAAGGTTTTTCAATAGAACAGATATCGAGGGTAACAAATCTGCCTGTTGAGAAGATTCAAAAATTACATGCTGATATGACTGCGGGGCTGTAAATAAGTTCTGCAAAGAGAACGATATATTATCTTTTTTTGAAAAATACGGTGAGGACAGCGACATGAAAGTAAAGCGTCACTCGAAGATAATAGAGCTGATATCCAAGTACGATATCGAAACCCAGGAAGAACTGGCGGAGCGCCTGGCGGCCAGCGGCTTTGCCGTAACCCAGGCCACGGTGTCCCGTGACATCCGGCAGTTGAAGCTGACCAAGGTTACAAACCAGGACGGACGGCAAAAATACGTTTCTCCGGTCAATGAGGACACCAGCGTCAACGACCGGCTTATCCGGGTGTTTAAGGAAAGTGTGGTATCAATGGTCTGCGCCCGGAACCTGCTGGTCATAAAAACCTTGGCCGGTACCGCTATGGCAGTTGCGGCGGCTCTGGACTCCATGAAGGACGCTGAAATTATGGGCAGTATAGCGGGTGACGACACTATTTTCTGCGCTTTAAGTTCAGAGCGGACAGCCGCGCGGCTTATGGAACGGTTAAGGAATTTGTGACTATTAAGGTGTGATTCGTTTGCTTGAACAATTACGTATAAAAAACGTAGCGTTAATTGAGGATATGAATATAGAATTTCACCCGGGCCTGAACATTTTATCTGGAGAAACCGGCGCGGGCAAGTCCATGATAATTGACGCTATAAATTTTGTGCTGGGCGAACGTCCGGGTAAGGACTTCATGCGCCATGGCACGGACGCGGCCTCTGTAGAGGCGCTTATAACCGCCGCCCGCGTGCCTCCGGAATTTTGGGCGGGCTTGGACACACGCCCGGGCGACGATGGTCAGATATTGCTATCCCGTGGCATAAACGCGCAGAATAAATCCTACTGCAAAATAAACGGCCGGAGTATAACCGTCGGTATGTTGAAGGAACTTTCCGCCATGCTGGTGGATGTTCACGGCCAGCACGAGCATCAGTCGCTCCTGGACCCGGCGAAGCATGTGGTGTTGCTGGACCGGTTCTGCGGCGAAGCCATAGAAACTGAAAAGGTGGTCTTGGGCGTAGCTATACGGGCTTATAAGGATGTTACGCGGCAAATCCGGGAGCTGTTCGGCGAGGGGGACAGGGCGGCGCAGTTAGAGGACCTTACCTTCCAGCGGGACGAAATACGCGAGGCCGCGTTAAAGGAAGACGATGAGCAGCGTCTTACGGAGCGGGCGGAGATTTTGCGCAACGCGGAAAAGCTGAGCAACAACGTCTACCAAGCCTTGGAATTGCTGTACGGCGGCGACTCGGACGAGGACGGCGCAATAGAAAAAGCGACCCTAGCCCTTAACAGGATTATGGAACTGGCGGAAATAGACCCGTCGGCCCAGGAACTGGCGGACAGTATGGCCGCGGTACAGTCACAGCTAACAGACATCATGCATGAGCTGCGGCGTTACGCCGATAACTTGCGGCACGACCCAGAGGAACTTAACGCGGTAAACGAACGCATGGACTTAATTTATAAGCTTAAACGCAAGTACGGCGGCTCTGTGGCGGAGATTTTAAAGCATTACCAGGCAGTGGAGGAGCGTCTCGACTTTTTTGCCAACAGCGCGGAAATACTCGCGAAATTAAATATGGAGAAACGCAGGTACACCGAGGAAATACTTAACAGCTGCGCGAAAATATCCGCTATGCGCAAGACTGCCGCGGAAACGATAAAGGCTGGCATAACGGACACATTGCGCGAGCTTGGAATGCGCGACGCGGTTTTCGGCATAACTGTGGAACGCAAGAAGGAATTCAGCAGCAGCGGATACGACCGGGTAGAATTCCTAATATCCCCCAATCAAGGCGAGGAGATAAAGCCTCTGGCAGAGATAGCTTCCGGCGGCGAAATGTCTAGGGTTATGCTGGCGATTAAAAGTGTGCTCGCTGATGTGGACAATATAGAGACCTTTATATTTGATGAAATAGACACAGGGGTAAGCGGCCGCACGGCCCAGATGGTAGCGGAAAAGCTGGCCGAACTGGGCGGCAGGTATCAAATATTGTGCATTACGCACCTGCCGCAGATTGCCGCTATGGGCGACCGGAATTTTTTGATTGAAAAGCGCGTGGAGGGCCAGCGCACCGTAAGCGAGGTGTTCGCCTTGGACGACGAGGCGTGCATATCCGAGCTGGCCCGCCTAATAGGCGGCGCGGAAATAACCAAGGCCACAAAGAAGGCCGCGGCGGAAATGAAGAAATTGGCATTAAAAAATAGGAAGGGTTGAATTACAATGAATATTTTAGTTACGGGCGGCGCCGGATACATTGGCACGCATACCTGCGTTGAACTGCTGGAAAAGGGCCATGACATTATCGTCCTTGATAATTTTTACAATTCTAATCCGGAGGCTATACGGCGCGTCAAGGAAATTACAGGCCGCGAATTTAAGTTTTATCAGTGCGATGTACGCGACAGCAAGGGTCTGAGTAAAATCTTCGGCAAGGAGAGTATCGGCGCGGTAATACATTTTGCCGGGCTTAAGGCAGTGGGCGAGTCCGTGGAAATACCGCTGGATTATTACGAGAACAATGTAGGCGGCACGGTTGCGCTTCTGCAGGTTATGAAGCAGTTCGGCATAAAGTCCATCGTGTTCAGTTCCTCCGCCACAGTGTACGGCGGGAACAACCCTGTTCCTTACAAGGAGGACATGCCCATAGGCGGCTGCACCAATCCTTACGGCCAGACAAAGTACATGATTGAGCTTATTTTAAATGACCTGTACGTCTCTGACCCTGCCTGGAACGTGATAATACTGCGCTATTTCAACCCGGTGGGCGCCCACGAAAGCGGACGCATAGGCGAAAACCCCAACGGTGTCCCCAACAATTTAATGCCGAGCATAACCCAGGCAGCGGTTGGCAAGCTGGATAAATTTACTCTGTTCGGCGGCGACTATGATACCCCGGACGGCACCTGTATCCGCGACTATATCCATGTAACGGACTTGGCGGACGGGCATGTAAAGGCTCTTAATAAACTGGACGCTAAGGGCGGTCTGCGCGTGTACAACCTGGGAACCGGACGCGGCACCAGCGTCCTTGAAATGCTGGCGGCTTTTGAGACAGCCTCTGGTGTAAAGGTCCCAGTGGCGCAGCTGCCAAGGCGCGCAGGAGATTTGGCTGTCTGCTACGCCAATGTGGACAAGGCCCGCACTGAATTGGGTTTCACAGCCAAGTACGGTTTGGAGCGCATGTGTGTGGACAGCTGGCGCTGGCAGCGGGAGAATCCCCGTGGCATGTTGGATGAAAAACAAACAATCAATTGATAAGCCATGGGTTCTATGATATACTGTTAGGCACGAAGTTGTAAGAAGGGGAAAGGTCAAAACCTTAAGACCAACGGACAGCTCATCGTTAGGGGCCTAACGATGGCTTGTCCGTTGGCCTCTAATCCCGCTGTGGACTAGTCCCCAGCCCCCTTCTTATGGGCGGGAGGGTGGCAGCTTTCTTAAAAAGCCTGTACCTGCTAAAAAGGTTGCGTCGAGCAAGCTCAACCATCGCACTCGCCGCTCTTAATAAGGGGTCTGGGGATGAGTCCCCAGCGGGGTTTGGGGCCTAACGATGATTTGTTCGTTGGCCCCAAGGTCTTAATGTTTTGACCTTCCCCAATCCTTAAGTTCGCGCAATGGTGCAGAGTCCCTAACGGTGAACTGTCCGTTGCCGCTCTTAATAAGGGGTCTGGGGATGAGTCCCCAGCGGGGTTTGGGGCCAACGAACAAATCATCGTTAGGCCCCAAGGTCTTAGGGTTTTGACCTTCACCAATCCTTAAGTTCGCGCCTATGGGGCAGAGCCCCAAGGTTTTAATCTTTTAACCTTCCTTAAGTTTGCCCCATAAATTTCTTGAAAGGAGAAAGGAAATGTTAAACAAAAAGACAGTAGATGATTTAAACGTAAAAGGGAAGCGCGTGTTGGTGCGCTGCGACTTTAACGTGCCCCTGCTAGATGGGGTGATAACAGACGAAAATAGAATAGTGGCCTCGCTGCCAACAATTAAGAAGCTGATAAGTGACGGCGGCCGCATAATATTGTGCTCGCACCTGGGTAAACCCAAAGGCCCGTCGCCGGACGCCACACTGGCGCCGGTGGCCGAGCGCCTTGCGGAGCGCTTGGGCCAACCCGTGACCTTCGCGGCGGACGACACGGTTGTGGGCGGGAACGCCAGAAACGCTGTTGCGGCCATGAAGGACGGCGACGTAGTGCTCTTGGAAAATACCCGCTTCCGCAAGGAGGAGACCAAGAACGAGGACGCTTTCTCAAAGGACTTAGCCAGTATCGCGGACGTGTATGTTAACGACGCCTTTGGCTCGTCACACCGCGCGCATTGCTCCACAGTCGGCGTAACAAAATATATCTCCGAATCCGCCGTAGGATACTTGATGCAGAAGGAAATCGAATTCCTGGGCAACGCCGTGAATAACCCTGTGCGCCCCTTTGTGGCCATACTCGGCGGCGCAAAGGTGTCAGACAAGATTAACGTAATTAACAACCTTCTCGAAAAAGTCGACGCGCTGATTATCGGGGGAGGCATGGCCTATACCTTTATAAAGGCCCAGGGCAGCGACGTGGGCAAGTCCCTTCTGGAATCCGATAAGGTAGACTACGCCAAGGAAATGCTCGCCAAGGCCCAAGCGCGGGGCGTAAAACTGCTGCTGCCTGTGGACACCGTTGTGGTTAAGGAATTTAAGAATGACACGGAATTTAAGACTGTGCCTTCCAGCGGCATAGAAGCGGACTGGATGGGCGTGGATATCGGCGAGAAAACCCGCGCGCTTTTCGCGGAGGCCATTGCAGGCGCGAAAACCGTTGTGTGGAACGGCCCTATGGGCGTGTTCGAGTTTGAGAATTTCGCCAAAGGCACTATCGCCGTAGCAAAGGCTTTAGCGGAAATAGACGCAACCACAATAATCGGCGGCGGCGATTCCGCGGCGGCGGTAAACCAGCTTGGCTTCGGCGATAAAATGACTCATATCTCCACAGGCGGCGGCGCCTCACTTGAATTCCTGGAAGGAAAGGAACTCCCCGGCGTTGTGGCAATTGCGGACGCCCGCTGACCATAAGACGATAGTCGGGCTTGCTCGACTTAAACGAGGTGAAATTATGCGTAAAAAAATAATCGCGGGTAACTGGAAAATGAACAAAACCCCGCTTGAAGCTGTAACCTTTGCCAAGGACCTTAAAGCCAAACTCTCCGGAAGCTCCGGTCCCGCCGGAGGCTCCGTCCCCGCCGGAAGCTCCGGCCCCACCGGAGGCTCCGGCCCCGAAGTTGTGTTTTGTGTGCCCTTTGTTTCACTTATTCCAGTAATAGAGGCGCTTGAAGGCAGCAATATAGCCGTGGGCGCGCAGAATATGCACGCCGAGGACAGCGGGGCCTTTACCGGTGAAATATCCGCGGAAATGCTCACCAGCATCGGCGTCAGCCACGTAATAATCGGCCATTCGGAACGGCGCGAATATTTCGCCGAAACAGACGCCTCTGTGAACAAAAAGGTCTTGAAGGCAATTGCGGCCGGTCTGGCGCCCATTGTGTGCGTAGGCGAAACGCTTACTCAACGGGAGCAGGGCATTACTATCGACTTGGTGCGTATGCAGGTGCGTATAGCTTTGGGCGGTGTGCCGGCCAGCGACGCGCGCGGGCTTGTAATAGCCTACGAGCCTATTTGGGCTATCGGCACCGGACGCGCGGCCACAAAGGACGACGCCCAGGAGGTTTGCCGCGCTATACGCCAAATAGTGCGGGAACTCTACGACGAGGAAACCGCCCAAGCCCTTCGTGTACAATACGGGGGCAGCGTAAACGCGAAAAACGCGGCCGAGCTTTTCAACATGCCGGATATAGACGGCGGCCTGGTGGGCGGCGCCAGTATCAAGCCGGAGTTTGAGTCAATAGTCAAGGGAGCATGAAATGACACAACGACCAACAGTTTTGATGATTTTAGACGGCTTTGGCGAAAGCGCCGAAAAGGAAGGGAACGCCATATACCTGGCAAGGACGCCCAATATTGACTCCCTAAAGGCCGGCTGCCCTTGGGAACCGGGCTATGCCAGCGGCTTGGACGTAGGCCTCCCGGACGGGCAGATGGGCAACTCGGAAGTGGGCCATTTAAACATTGGCGCGGGCCGTATAGTTTATCAGGAACTTACCCGGATAACCAAGTCCATTGCGGACGGCGACTTTTTCCAAAACCCCGCCCTGCTTCTAGCTGTGGAAAACTGCCGGAAGCACAATTCGGATCTGCATTTATATGGCTTGTTGTCAGACGGAGGCGTGCACAGCCACAACGAGCACCTCTACGCGCTGCTGCTTTTCGCGAAGCGCAGCGGGCTGGAGCGGGTATATATCCACGCGTTTCTGGACGGACGGGACACGCCGCCAACCTCCGGCAAGGGCTACTTGCTGGAGCTGGAGGAGAAGCTGGCGCAAATCGGCGTGGGGAAAATAGCCACCATAATGGGACGGTACTACGCCATGGACCGCGATAAGCGCTGGGAACGGGTTCAGCTCGCTTACGACGCCCTTACCCTTGGCAAGGGCGCCGCGGCAGGGTCCGCGCGGGAATGTATGGACGCCTCCTATGGTCAGGGTGTAAACGACGAATTTGTCGTTCCCACGGTTATCATGAACAACGGCGAGCCGACGGCTGTTATTAAAGCCAATGACTCTGTTATTTTCTTCAACTTTCGTCCGGACAGGGCCAGGGAAATAACCCGCGCGTTCTGTGACCCTAAGTTTAATTCCTTTCCCAGGCTGACTGGGTTTCTTCCAATAAAATATATTTGCCTTACAGAATATGACCCGACTATACCCAACAAGACGGTGGCCTATCACCCGCAAACGCTGGAGAACACTTTGGGCGAATATATATCCCAGCTGGGTCTCAAGCAGCTGCGGCTGGCAGAGACGGAAAAATACGCGCATGTGACCTTCTTCTTTAACGGCGGCGTGGAGGAACCCAACGACAACGAGGACCGCGCGCTGATACCCTCGCCGAAGGTAGCCACATACGATTTAAAGCCTGAAATGAGCGCCCGCGAGGTTGCGGACACGCTGGTGGAAAGTATACTCTCCGGCGAGTACGATTTAATTATAATTAACTTCGCCAACCCTGACATGGTGGGTCACACGGGTATTTTAAGCGCGGCTGTCTCGGCTGTGGAGACTGTTGACGCCTGTGTCGGGCGCGCGGTGGACGCGCTTAAACGCGTGGGCGGGCAAATGTTCCTTTGCGCGGACCACGGCAATTCCGAAAAAATGATTGACTTGGAGACAGGCGAGCCCTTTACCGCCCACACCACCAACCCGGTGCCCTTTATTTTAGTCAACTGCAAGGCCGCGTCCGGTCTGGCCGCCGGTGGCAAGCTATGCGACATCGCGCCCACGCTGCTTGACATGATGGACATCCCCAAGCCCCCCGAAATGACAGGGCGGTCGCTGCTGATAAAATGATGAGCGGCTTGGACGCGCATACCCTCGCATAAGCGCGGACAAAAGCGTATGGCCGCCGTTAACTTCGCTATGGTTGAATCCTATTGGGAAATTGGCCGGCAGATAGAGGACGCTGCCGGCGAGCGCGCCGAGTATGGTAAGGGTTTATTGAAATATCTGCCAAGCGGACTAACGGCAAAGTTCGGCAAAGGTTTTTACGAGCGAAATCTATGCTCTATGCGCCAGTTTTATCAAACATTTTCAATTCGGAACGCACTGCGTTCCGAATTGAGTTGGACGCATAATCGGCTGATTATGAAAGCCGAAAACGTGAACGCGCGGCAGTTGCTACACCCGCGAACTAATGAACGACGGCGGCAATCCGCCGAGTGGGATTATCCTCCGCGAGGACAAAAGCGAGAATGTCGTGAAATATACGCTGCCTGAGGAAAACACGCAGATTTTTACCTCTGAATACAAGTTGTGCCTTCCCACAGAGTACGAGCTTAAGCGCGAATTGATAGAACGGTGTCAGTCGCTGGTTTAAATCCATATCAGGGCGAGACCTGGATGGCCCTAATTTATAAATAACAGAAGGCGGCAAAATAGTAAGAGCCGAACACCACTGGTCTCGCCCGAATTTTGGAAGACCCGAGAAAAGGAGCCAAGAATAATGAGCAATTTTGATGTACAAAAGCTAAATGTCTATTTGCGGCAAATATATGGTTCAAACGCCGTCTTTCGGGAAGGCCAGCTTGAGGCTATTCAAGCGGTGCTATCTGGTAAAAGAACTCTGGTTGTTCAAAAGACTGGTTGGGGAAAAAGCCTGATTTATTTTTTATCCGCTCGTATTCTCCGCGATATGGGTAAGGGGCCATGTATCATTATCAGTCCCCTGTTGGCACTTATGAATAACCAAATTGAATCAGCAAAAAAAGTTAATCTCAATACTGTAACGATAAATTCTCAAAATACAGACGAATGGAAAGAGATAGAGAAACAAATTGCGAATAATAAGGCCGACGCTCTTTTTATTTCTCCCGAAAGGCTTGCCAATCAGGAATTTATGACTAAAGTAATGGATAAAATTACAAAAAATATAGGTATGCTGGTAGTGGATGAAGCGCATTGCATTTCTGATTGGGGGCATGATTTTAGGCCGGACTACCGTAGAATAATAAATGTTATCCGCTTAATGCCATCTAATGTACCTCTCCTTGCTACTACCGCAACTGCCAATGATAGGGTGATTCAGGATATTTGCCAACAATTTGGCGCTAACGTTCATGTTTTAAGAGGGTCCCTAACTCGTGATTCTTTGTATATCCAAATAATCCATTTGAACCGCAAGGAAGAAAGACTGGCATGGCTTATTGAAAACATAAATAACTTACAGGGAACAGGTTTAATTTATTGTTTGACCATAAATGACTGTCACGTGGTAAGTAATTGGCTTAGTAAACATGGTATTAACGCTTTTGCGTACACTGGACAAATGGATTCCGAAAATCGGAAAATTCTTGAAACTCGATTTATTAATAATAAAATAAAAGTATTGGTTGCGACTGTCGCCTTTGGTATGGGGATAGATAAGCCTGACATCTCTTTTGTTATACATTTTCAAAAACCAGGGAACGTTGTTGCCTATTACCAGCAAATCGGGCGCGCGGGTAGAGCAATCAAGAGAGCGTATGCAATTCTGTTGGTTGGCGAAGAAGATGATGCTATTACACAATATTTTGTTAACTCTGCCTTTCCCACTGTATACGAGATGGACGAGGTAATCAGAACTATCAGCGCGGCTGATGGGATAACTATTTCACTGTTGTCTGAAAAAATTAATCTGTCTAGAAAAAGAATAGAGAACGCCTTGAAATTTTTGGTTATTAACGGAGATATATACAAGGAAGGCAGTAAATATTATAAATCTCCAAAGGCTTGGGTTCCCGATATGACTTATGGTGAACAAATAACCCTTATAAGAAATGACGAATTAAAACAAATGAAAGAGCTGACTATACTTAAAAGCTGCTATATGGAGTTTATTGCGCGCCAATTGAACGATACCCTGGCATATCCATGCGGGCATTGCGGTAATTGCGCTCCTGAGGAAGGGTACCCAGATACGGTTTCGCGCGGTTTTGTTTTAGAGGCATTAGAGTATTTGAAAGGGAGATGTCTGGAAATTGAGCCTAGAAAACGCTGGCCTGCTCCTGTTGAGGGGACATGTATTATTCAGCCCCAAGAAACTTACCGCTCAGGGTATGCGCTTAGCAATTATGGCGATGCTGGCTGGGGGCGTATTGTATCAAAAAATAAATATGTCGATAACTGCCTTTCTGAAGAATTGGTTGAGGCCTCCTATAGTCTTCTTGAAAAGCACTGCAAAAAATGGGGAGTTCAGTACATAACTTCTGTTCCTTCCAGGCGTCGACCTAACCTTGTCCGTGATTTCGCCGTATTATTGTCCAAAAGATTACAAATTCCATATAAAGATAGCATAAAAAAAACAAGTGACACTGCGGAACAAAAGATTATGAAGAATGGCTTTAAACAATTCAATAATGCCAACAGCTCGTTTTGTGTTTCTTTTCCGCTAAGCGGCAACGTTTTATTAATTGATGACATGGCAGATTCCAGATGGACATTAACTGTGTGTTCATATAAGCTGATTAAGGCGGGCGCAGAAAACGTATATGTTTTTGCGTTGGCCAATACTTCAGGAAGTGGAGGTTCAGATTTATGAATCTTACAAATAACGCTAAAGCTGCCGTTCTGCTATGCAGCTATTTATCTATAAACAGCGTCGATGTATCGCCGTTCACTATACGGGAATGGAATGACTTGGCTAAGAAATTGTTAGACAGCTCGGTTAAGGAACCAGCAGGACTAATTTCTCTAAGCGCGGCAGAGATTAAAGCTGAGCTTAATATCTCCAGTGAAATGGCCAACAGAATTTGCAAGCTATTAGCCAGAGGCGGGAATTTAGCCTTTTCTCTTGAGGAGTTAGAGCGAAAGGCTATCTTTATTGTTACTCGTGGCGACAAAGAATACCCTGCGCGCCTCAAACAAATTTTAGGTAAAAATTCCCCCGTCCTCTTGTATTATTGTGGAGATATTTCTCTGGTTAATCACAAGTCAATTGCAATTGTAGGCTCAAGAAACATTGATATTGATGGCGGGAATTTTGCCAGACAGTTATCTGAGAAAGCTATACGGGAAGGTTACGCAATATGTTCAGGAGGGGCAAAGGGCATAGACCAGATTTCAGAAGAAACGGCCTTAAGCAAAGGCGGATACTGTGTTTCATTTTTATCTGATTCCATGTCCAAAAAAATAAGACTTAAGCTGTATCGCGAGAATATAGCGGCGGGGAGAATGTTGCTTATTTCCGCTGTAAATCCGGATGCGCCATTTAATGTAGCAAATGCCATGAACAGGAATAAATATATTTATGCCCTTTCACAATCGGCTTTTGTAATTGCGGCAGATTATAACAAAGGCGGAACTTGGTCAGGGGCGGTTGAAAATATTAAGCATGAGTGGGTTAACACATATGTGTGGGATAACACACGATACAAGGGCAACGCTCAACTGATTAGAATGGGGGCTTTACCTTTGCGTGGCTTGGAAGAATTTTCAGCCGCTAATTTACTAACAAAAAAACAGAAGGCGGGAAATGAACAAATCACGCTGTTTTCCATGGCAAATAGCGGCGCTTGACTTTCTTTCACATAATTTGGGCGGGGCCAAGGGTGTTCGGCACTGCTTTCTTGCCGTCATTCCGCTGTTATAACGATGACCCCTAATATGTAGTCTATTATACTCACGAACGTTAAAATTTGCCACATTGAAAACACCGCGTTTCACGCCCTTAAGAAGGGGTCTGCGTCGAGCAGCAAGACTATCGCACTCGCCGCCCTTAAGAAGGGGTCTGGGGACGAGTCTCCAGCGGGGTTTGGGGCCAACGAACAAATCATCGTTAGGCCCCTAACGGTGAACTGTCCGTTGGTTTTAATCTTTTGACCTTTTGCTGCTAGGCAGGCTCGGCGAACACAGTTCGCCCCTACGCTCCGCCGCCTTTAAAGAAGGGGTCTGGGGGCCAACGAACAAACCATCGTTAGGTCCCCAGCGGGGTTTGGGGCAGAGCCCCAAGGTTTTGCTCTTTTGACCTTCCCCTAACGGTGAACTGTCCGTTGGCCTTATCAAAAGCGTTGAGATATACCGTCAGATTATTCTGGCCAGTTCAGCCGCTTCCGCAATTGCGTCAATTGCTTTTCTAGCCTTCCGGGCATCCCCGATTATATAATACGGAATCTGATGTTCCTCGCTGTATCCTTTGATTTCATCGTAATTCTTCGGCTGGGAGCCGACGGCAATCACAACGGCGTCGCAGTCCAGCCGGATAGTCTCCCCGTCTTTTTCCAGCGTAACGCAATCCTCGTCTATTCTGGAACATTTTGTGTTCA
>JAISYE010000190.1 GCA_031297485.1 Clostridiales bacterium | reverse complement strand
ACTTCATCCCCGATAGTCGAGCTTGCTCGACGCAGACCCCTTCTTAAGGGCGGAGAGTGCAGCGCTTTTCTGTAGGGGCGAACTGTGTTCGCCCGCTTTCAAATTGGGGCTCTGCCTCAAACCCCTAAAACCTTGGGGCTCTGCCCCAAACCCTGCTGGGGACTTCGCCCCCAGACCCCTTCTTCAAGGGCGGAGGGGGCGGCGATTTTCTGTAGGGGCGAACTGTATTCGCCCACTTACAAATTGGGCTCTGCCTCAAACCCTTAAAACCTTGGGGCTCTGCCCCAAACCCTGCTGGGGACTTCATCCCCGATAGTCGAGCTTGCTCGACGCAGACCCCTTCTTAAGGGCGGAGAGTGCAGCGCTTTTCTGTAGGGGCGAACTGTGTTCGTCCGCTTTCAAAAAGGTAATTGTTTATTTTTTTCTTAAGTTCGCGCCTATGGAGGGGGGATAATGTTTATGAATTTGTCCACCTGGACAGGTGCAAATTCCAAAGCCGGCCCATCAACGCTTACAAGCTTACCGCCGCCGGCGCAACCTTTTTTGTTGATTTGCTTTTAGCAATGTATTACAGTATTGTGGAATAAAATGGTATAGAATGAGAATATATCACATACCAAGGATATGCTATAATGGAATTAATCTGTAGGACAACGGAGGATAATGTCTTTGGAAAACCAGAATACCGAATGGAAAGAAACTTGGCGCGACGAATACATCAAGCGGGTGTGCGCCTTCGCGAACGCGCAGGGCGGCGGCGCCCGCCTTATACCCGAGCTCCTTGTTTATGGGGTCCAAATGGTCAATGTCCACCTGCAAGACGCGCGTGCCTTTAGCCGCTATAATCTTCGCGCTGATTTCCGTAAGGTCAAACTCTTTAGGAGTGTCCGATAGTTATAGTATCAGACTTCCTTGGGGCACACATGACTTTTTTATATCAGTTTCAATCCGCATTGTGATTTTGGTACTATCCTGTTATTATAATGATTAGGGTCACCTGGGTCACACTCAGATGCGGAATAAATCAGTATACGAAGGGATGGATAATCATGGCATGTGAAAACAGACGGGAATGTCCCTGCACGGCGGACTGCGACAAGCACGCGCGCTGCTGCGAGTGTGTGGCTAACCACAGCAAGGGCGGCAGTCTTCCAGTGTGTTTGAGGAACAGGAAATAATTCATGATAACACCGGACGTTCCGGCCCCGAAAGACGGCCCACCGGGGTCGGAACGTCCGGACGAGGCACACGCGCGAACTTAAAAAAACAATCCTTTTTGTTAAAAGGGCTGTACCCGCGCCAAAAAACACTGCACTCTCCGCCCTTAAGAAGGGGTCTGCGTCGAGCAAGCTCGACTATCGGGGACGAGTCCCCAGCGGGGTTTGGGGCAGAGCCCCAAGGTTTTAATCTTTTGACCTCCCCAAGGTCTTAATCTTTTGACCTCCCCATACCTAAAGTTCGCGCCTGTGGGACTTCGCCCCAAGGCCCCGGTTATTGCGTTTGAAAGGGTGATATTGATGGAAAAGATGAACACACTACATTCTAAACAGGATTTCACGGCTCTTACCTTCCGTTTTTTAGATCCGCTCCGCCGTCTGTACAGCCAGGAGCGCGCGCGCCTGCCATTGGGGCGCACGGCCGCGACTTATTCCAGAGACGCTATAGAATTAGAGGGATTTTCGCGGCCGCTTTGGGCCTTAGTGCCCTTTTGGGCAGGCGGCGGCACAGACAAAGAGTTTGAGGAAATTTACCGAAAAGGGCTGGCCTCCGGTACTGATCCCAACAACGCGGAGTATTGGGGCGGGTTTGAGGATTATGACCAACGCTTTGTGGAAATGGCCGCAATCGCCTGCGGACTGCTGCTCTCACCTCACACGCTGTGGGAACCCCTGACGGCTACCGAAAGAGAGCGGCTCGCGAACTGGCTGGGCGGAATCAACCTTTTTCAGATTCCAAACTGTAACTGGCACTTTTTTCGGGTGCTGGTCAACCTTGCGCTGAAACAGCGCGGCATGGCCTTCAGTCTTGACAAACTCTCCGAAAGTTTGGACGCAATAGAAAGCTATTATATTGGAGACGGATGGTACAGGGACGGAACGCAGCAAGACTACTACAACCCTTTCGCAATGCATTACTATGGCCTTGTGTACTCCAATGTAATTGACGATGACCCCCTGCGCGGCGCTCTGTTCAGGGAACGCGCGTCAATATTCGCGCGCGATTTTATTTACTGGTTTGCGGACAACGGGGCGGCTTTGCCTTTTGGCCGCTCACTCACTTACCGGTTCGCCCAGGCGGCGTTTTGGTCCGCCTGTTTATTCGCTGGCATAGAGCCTTTTCCCGTCGAAATATTAAAAGGCCTGATTGTCCGGCACTTTGAATATTGGCTGGAACAAGAAATTTTTGACAGAGATGGCGTCCTGTCCATCGGATACGCGTATCCTAATATGCTTATGGCCGAACGCTACAACGCGCCGGGTTCCCCTTATTGGTCTTTAAAAACGTTTCTGATCCTCAGCCTGCCGGACAGCCATCCCTTTTGGACAGCTGAACCCGCGCCCTTTCCGTCCGGCTGCGAAAGAATCAAACCGCTCCCCAAGGCCAATATGCTGATACAGCGGTTTAATTGCGGCATAACAGCCTACGCCGCCGGAGTCTGCGATTTACAGGGACACGGCCATTGGCCGGAGAAATACTCAAAATTCGCGTATTCCACCGCTTTCGGATTCAGCGCGGCCAGGTCGTCCCTTGCTTTGCACGAAGCCTGCCCGGACAGTATGCTGGCATTTATAATAGACGGCAATGTTTTTGTCCGCAGGCGCAGCTTCAGCCACACTGTGGGCGGGGCCGGAACTTCCGAAGGGAATTTTGTGGAATCCGTATGGAGTCCTTTTCAGGGTATTATTGTAAAGACGGTAATAATCCCAAATGAAAACGGCCATTGCAGACGGCATGAAATTGAAAGCAGCATAGACTGCGAGGCTGTGGATTACGGTTATTCCGTGCCCCGGTTTACCGAGGGCTATAAGGAGGCGCTGACGGAACAGTCGGCCATTGTGCAAACAAACCTTTTATACTGCGAAGTAAAACGCGCCGTACCAACGGGGCCGGAACTTCCGGCGGAAACCGCTGAGGCCGGAGCCTCCGTACCTGAAATTTTACGGGCTGACCCGAATACCAACCTGCTGTTTCCCAATACCGCAATCCCCGGCATCCGGTATCGCATTCACAAAGGAAAGTCGCTGATAGAAACACTTATCATAAACCAGCGAGGAACGCCGCAAACAACAACCCCTTAAAAACTTGGACGCCGCACATACCGTGCCGGGGATTTCATTCCCTGGCTCCTCCTTTTGTGCGCAGAACGCGGTAAACCTCAACATCCGGGGCCGGAGCTTCCGGTGGGACCGGAGCCTCCGGAATGAGTTTTTGCGTATTCAGCGCAGGCAGTCTCAAGCACTTTGAAGTTACAACAATTTTTGATCATGGACGGGTCTTTTTTCATCACGGCAGAGTTGTACACATATCGCGCGCGAGTAAGTATTGCCCTCGTGTTTCGATTAACATACCGGAGTTCCATGTTAAGCAAGTTCCTGTATTTGTCAGAGGATTCGTTTTCAATACGCTTAACAGCCGCCGCGCCGGGCGGAACAGGTATCATGAACGAAAACCGAATACTGCCGACGTCTTTACCATTGACATCTTTTATGATTATATTTGTACGCTGCGGTGTTTTGAACGAGGATATCGGCGCGAAATATTCGCGGCCCTCAACGACGAGGACAATCCCGCACAAGAATTTATCATGCGGATTGACTCCGGCTTCGGTCCCAGCAGAATAATTAATTTTGGGAACTTTGCCGTCGATTGCAATCAAGTAATTTATGTAATCTGAATCAACTTCATAAAAGTTTAACATTCTCATAATCTCCCAAACAACAAATGAGGGGCCGGAAATACCGCCCCTCGAATTATCACTCGCGCTTAAGGCGGCGAAGCGCCTGCATTAACGTACCTGATGGGTACATATTTATTATGGCATCCTTCTCGCAAAAACGCAAGCAAAATTTTCGGCGCCTGGATATTTCTTCGCGTAACTGCTAGGACGTATTTGAAAACTGGATTTCAGCGCAAAATTGGAGCGTTTTCACTTGAATTTTTGCATTTTAAGGAGTTTTCAAACACGCTCTACTGCGATTTAAATTATCCGGGCGCGGCCTATTATGAACTGACGGAGAGCGAAGCCCAAAAAGCGTTAAATTTTGCCGCCGGATTGATATCGCCGATAAAGTTTCAGACTGCGCCACGAAATGAAGGACTGCTCCCAGTTTTTATCAAAAACTTAGAGAAGCCCCGCATATTCATTATCATAATGCCTCAGGATTACAACCCTTGGTGGCGGCCGCGTCCGAGCGGATTCCCGTAATTTTCATTTTATAGCTCCTTCGACCATACCGCGTATAATGTATTTCTGCGCAAAGGCAAACAGGGTGATAACAGGTATCATCGCCAGAAACGCAGCCGTCAGAATCAAATCCCACTGTTTCACAAAACTGCCCACAAACGCTGTCACCGCCACGGGCAGCGTCTTCACCCGCCCGTTCAGCCCCAGCATAAGCGACGGCAGCAGGAAATCATTCCAAATCCATATGCCGTTAAGGATAAGCACTGTCATCTGCACTGGGCGAAGCAACGGGAATATGACGCGAAAGAAAACACCTTCCATTGAGCTGCCGTCAATTGCCGCCGCTTCCTCCAATTCAAGAGGTATGCCCTTTACAAAGCCGTGCAAAATAAATATGGATACGGAACCGCCGAAACCCAGATAGGCGAAAATCAGGCCGCCGAAACTCTGCAAAAAGCGTATGCCTGTAAATTCCTGTATACTCCGGTAAATCGACAGCAACGGCAGCATTACCACTTGGAACGGTATTACCATAGCCGCGACGAACATCATAAATATCGCGCCGCTCCACCATGCCTTTTCACGGCACAGCACCCACGCCGCCATTGATGAAAAAAGCGTCAGCAAGGCAAGGGACGCGGCGGTTATAAACAGCGACGCGGCGAATGACGGCCAAAAGCTGAAATTTTGGTTATTGATGACATTGTTCAGGTTCGCGCCGAATTGCGCCAGATTTTTCGGCAGGCTGAGGGGGTCGATAACAATGTCCGCGCTGGTTTTCGCCGCGTTTATGAGGACAAGCCAAAAAGGCGAGATGACAACGGCCGCCCACAACAATCCGGTCCCGCTTAATAACGCGCGCTTCGTTTTCATCTTCATCACATCTCCACCTCGCTTTTCTTGCCTATATAAACCTGTGTCAGCGAAACAACGGCCAGCGCGGCAAAAAACACGACTGCCTTAGCCTGTCCCAGCGCGTAATTGTTTTTCGTAATCGCCGTATTGTAGATGTTTAACGCCAAAAATTCCGTGGACTGTATCGCCTTGCCGCCCAAAATCCGCGCCGGGGCGCCGCCCGTGATGGCGAAATTAAGATCAAACTGCTTAAAGGAGTTGACGAGCGTTAAGAACAGGCACACGGTGAAGGTGTGGGCAATCATTGGGATTTTGATTTTAAGCAGCATCCGGAGCGCCCCCGCGCCGTCAATGCCAGACGCTTCCAAAACCTCTTTCGGTATTGTCTGCAAGCCCGTGATGTAAATCATCATAATATACCCTGCGTATTGCCACGCGGATACAATGACGACAGCGAAAAACGCCAGGTTCGGGTCCGTAAGCATAGACGGCTCGAAGGCAAGCACGAACACCTTGTTGAATATAAACTGCCACACATAGCCCAGCACAATGCCGCCGATAAGGTTCGGCACGAAAAACGCGGCGCGGCAGAATTTCGAGAACCGCATATCGCTGGCGCACATCAACGCAAGCCCAAAGGCAAGCAGGTTCACCACAAGCATATTGACCGCGGTGAAGCTCAGCGTAATCCCGAACGAATACAGATAGTCATTCTGCGTGAAAATCTTGATATAATTCCCCAAACCGATAAAATTCTTGTAGCCGATACCATTCCAATCCGTCATGCTGTAGAAAATACCGACAAAGAACGGGATAAGCACCGTAACGGCGAAAGCTGCGGCCATGGGCGCCAGAAACAGCGCTCTGATAACGCCTTCGCGCTTCCTGCCCTTAAGAGGCAGGAAGTACAGCGTAATAACGACGGCAGCAATAACCGCCAGAAGCGCGGTTCCTTTTACCGAACCAGGAGCGTCCATAATCTTGACCCCTTTCGCTTATTGCGCTTCTGCATAGTCCGCGATGGCTGCCGTCATCATGTCAATAAACTGCGGTTTGTCGACGGAACCTTTCGCGTAAAGCTCGAACACCGGCCCTGTGGCGTTTTGCGCGATGCCCATTGGCATACTGCTCCAATCCCACGCGTATGTGGGACCGCTTTGGGTCTTGGCGAACAGGTTCGCGGACACGGGCGTGTCCGGCGTGTAGCCGCAGCTTTTATATGCGGAAATGGCTCCGCAGTCTTTCACAAACATCTTCTGCCCCGCGTCGCTCAATAAAATGTCTGTCAAAAACGCTTTGGCCGCGTCCACGCTGCCGCCGTTGTATACCGCCCACCAACTCGGCGAGTCAGCCGTTACGCCGGGGGTATCCTCGTCTAAAAACGCGTAGGGCAGAATACCGCAGCTGAACGCGGCGCCGTAACCCGGAAGCGACGGGTCAACCCAGTTGCCCTGTGTCAGGAACGCCGTCTTGCCCTGAGCGAACAGCGCAAGCTGGTCATCGTATGTACCCGAAACCAACACGCCCTGGTCGGCGTATTCAAACAGCAGCTTGACGTAATCGGCAAACTTGTCCAAACGCGCCTCATCCACTTCGCCCTTCCGCAGCTTATTAATCAGCGCCTTGTCGTCGCGGCTTACGCCCATCGTAAGGTACGCCGAAAAAATGTGATTGCCCGTAGACCAGTACATCTGCCCGCTTTCCGCCGCCACGCTGGCCACAGCTTGAATGCCAAGCTCCGCCTTCATGCCGTCTATCTTCTCGAAAGCCGCCTTTTGCGCGCTTACATTGGTAAGCGTGTCCGGATCAATGCCCGCTTTCTCCAGCATATCCGCGTTATAAATCAGCCCTACGCCTTCCACCGCATAGGGCGCGCCGATAACTTTACCCTCAGCGTCCGCCAGGTACATGTCCGTGTCATCCACCCAGGGCTCGCCGGATAAATCCGTGAACAAGTCTCCAAACTTCTCCAATTCACCAGGGCCGACGACAAATATGTCCGGCATATTGCCGCTGGCGTTGTAATTCGTAATCTGCCCTGAGATGTCCACGCCGCCGCCCAGCGATTCAATGACAACTTCCTGCCCTGTCCGTTCCTGATATGCTTTGGCATATGCCTTCAACTGGCTGTCAATCTCGATTTTGCCATTTACAAGGCGAATCACCTTTTGCGTGTCAGCGGTGCCGCTGGGTTCCTCCCTGCTATCGTTTGTTTGCGAGATGGTGGGGGGTGGGGCAGGAGAACATGCCGCCATACCCATCGCCAGAGCCATTGCGCCAATAGCGGCAGCCAGGCGCTTCACATTCTTCTTCATTGTGCAAACCTCCTAAAATTTAAATGTAACGCGTTTTATAGGGCGTAAAATATCAGCGCTGTTTACCAGCGCATGTAACGCGTTTCATATCACAAAATATAGCGCAGCATATAGCCTTTGTCAATAAACAATATTACCCAAATTTTCAATATAACTTTTAAATATATCGCATAACATTTCCCCGTATCTATGTAGAATGTCAGCAAACACCATTAATCAAAGCAAACGTTATATAAAATACGAAAAATTTTGGCCGCGCCGCAGTATATTATGCCTGCATCTCGGGAACATCAAAAAGCTCAGCGTTTTGATGTTCCCTGTCTTTCAAAATTTGGTGATACTGTAAGAAATGACGAAGGTATAAGGCTGTTTAATTATTCGTCATTCCTTAGGACGTGTTTGAAAACTTGATTCCAGCGCGAAATTGCAGCGGTTTTATTCGGAATTTCGCGCTCTTAGGAATTTTCAAACACGCCTTAGGACGTGTTTGAAAACTGGATTCCAGCGCGAAATTGCAGCGGTTTCATTCGAAATTTCGCGCTCTAAGGAATTTTCAAACACGCCTTAGGATGTGTTTGAAAACTGGATTCCAGCGCGAAATTACAACGGTTTTATTCGGAATTTCGCGCTTTTAGGAATTCTCAAACACGCCTTAGCCTGTCTCTCCATGAACCAATCGGACAGGAAACTGACAAAACACGGGTTCGACAGGTCCCCCGGCAATAAGCGCCGTTATCGTTTCCACCGTTTTCACCGCCATTTGTTCCAAAGGCTGGACGATTGCCGTAATATCCATTGTGTTTACATGCGATAAATATGTGCCGTCAAAAGCGACGACGTTAAACTCCCCCGGCACGTGTTTGCCAAGCTGCAGCGCCGCTTTCAAAAACGCGCAGGCTGGCAGGTCGGCCGCCATTACCGCGTCAATTTCCGGGTACGCTTCCAAAACCGTATGCGAAAGTTTCTGAAAACCATAATAGTCAAACTCGCTCCATTTAATGGACACCGTGCGGACGCCAACGCCAGCTTCCGTCAAATCCCGGTCCAACCGAGAGTGCCGCAAATGCGACAGGACGTTCTTGCCGCTTTCGCTTTTCAGCTGCAATACCATCTTCCGCTTGTTACGGATAAACACTTCCGCCGCCAGGGACGCGCCCTGCTCGTTATCGCAGACTACCACGGGGATACGGTCGTTTACCTTATAGTCCAGCATCACCATCGGCTTTTGAAACCGCTCGTAGAGCGCGTCCTCCAAATTTGTTACGCACATGATTACGCCGTCCACAAGATTGGAGCGGAACGCGCGCATATAGTCCGCTTCGCGCTCTATCCGGTCGTCCGTGCTGCACAGCATAAGTTTGTATCCCCGGGTATACAATTCCCGTTCGATATAATGAGCCAGACTTCCGAAAAAGATGTGATGAATGCTCGGCACAAGCATGGCGACAATGCCGACTTTTTTACGGAAGACTCCGCGCGTCAGCTCGTCCGGCACATAATCCAATGCCTGCATGGCGCGAAGCACCTTGTCCCTCGTCTCCGGCAAAACGTTCCCGCTTTCGTTCAAAACCCGAGATACCGTGCAGACCGCCACCCCTGCCAGTTTCGCTACTTCCCTTATAGTCGCCATCCATAAGCCTCCCAAACACGCCTCAGCACACATGACGAATCCGTCAAAAGCTCACCCGTAATATACAAAATCAGTATTATACTCACACACGAAAACATCCTCGTCGGGCTTCGCCCGACTATCTCTAAAAATCTTTCAGTGTTTTCGTGTGTGAGCAACCAACAACCGGCGTGAAAAGTGCATTTCTTTTCGCGCCTTAGTATAACAGCATTATAACGCTTCCAGATTACAACCCCTTGGGCCGGAAGTTCCAACGCGGCAGACCAAGGCCGGGCGTTTTGCCGGTTTTCCTGCTCAAACCACGCTCCTTATCCGCCAACATATCGAACCCGCCATTTCAAGCGCGGCTCTCTCAATCCGCTTGGGTTGCGCCGTGAAAAACTCAACAACCGGCTCGTTTTTCTTGATGTTCCATAACCCCGCGACACGTCCGTTGACCGCGATTGACGGGAGGCAGATACCGGATTTCAGAATCACTCTGCTCTTGTATTCCGGCGGCAAAACCGCGCTCCTGTCCGCATATGAGACTATCAGAGGGTCGAAGCCGGAAAGCAGCGTCAGTTCCGGAATATCGCCAATGACCGCCTCCTCCGGCGAATCGTCATTCTCGCCGCAGTAATAGATTTTGCCGCCGGGACCGAAGCCTTCGCCGGGACCGAAGCCTTCGGCGGGGCCGGAACCTTCGGCGGGGCCGGAACCTCCGGCGGGACCGGAGCCTCCGGCAAAAGCGAAGAGGCGCAGGCCCTCAAGCGCCAGAGGCTCCGGCCCCAACAGTCCGCGCAATTTTGGGACCGGAGCCTTCAGCTTCGTGTCCGCTTGCGATAATCCAAAGAACCAGGCCATGTCAGCGAATGTCGCGGGCCCATACGCGGCAAAATACCTGCGAATCAAGTCCGGCAGGACTTCATCGAATGTATGTGACGGCTCGGCGCTTATCAAGTCAAAGTCGCGGCTTGCCATATCTTTGAACGCGACCTTGCCGAGCCGCGCCAGGTATACGAAAATACCGCCCCACGGGGAGAAGATGTCGTCAATCAGCTGCGGCTCATATCTCTCCGCGAAGATTTTGCGGAATTCGGCGCGGGAGCACACCCCGTCTTCCATAAGATTCAGAACCTCGTCGGCAATGTCTCTGATTGTGCCGCCGCCGTAGAGCCTCGCAAGCCACGAGGAAGCGCCGTCCTTCGTTTTGCCCGCGCTAAGGGCAAGCAGCTGCGGCAAATCCTCAAACGCAACGCCGTGGAGCGTTCCGCGATAGAGCCACGTCTTAGTGAGCGCGGTTTTCCATCCGCGAATGTCCGCGCCGCGAATCAGCGCGGAAAACAGCACGTTGCGGTAAAACCAGCTATGCAGCCCCAACAGTTCGCGCGCGAGCGTAACGATGTCCGCGCAAGGGCGCGACAGATACAGTCCGTGCATACGGCGGCGGATTATTTGTTCGGTCAGTTCGTGGTCGGTCATGCGCTTGTCCTCCGGGGCCGGAACGTCCGGAAATTTTTTATCTCGGATTTGAGCCGGTTCTTATCTTTCTCGGCTTCGGCAAGCGAAATACCGCCGTTCCACAAATCCCTGAATGTAGTGTATTCTACACCGTTAATCTTCTTCACTGTACTCATCCCTTTCCAACGCTGGAGAGTCGCGCTTTCTTCACAATAGCGCGGTGTCTATTCAGAGGTCAAAACATTAAAACATTAAAACATTAAAACATTAAAACATTAAAACCTTGGGGCTCTGCCCCAAACCCCGCTGGGGACTCGTCCCCAGACCCCTTCTTAAGGGCGGCGAGCACAGCGCTTTTTGACGCAGGTACAGCCGTCGGGCGGATTGCCCATCCGCCCCTATGATATTGCGTGTGTCGTTGGGGCGGGGTCAGCCCGCCCGATGGCAATCGTCCCCGATAGTCGAGTTTGCTCGGCGCAGACCGCTTCTTTTGCTTCGCGCGCACTCATTAAATAACCCAAGGAACAAGCCGCTGTTTTCGTGAAGCAAAATGAACATAAACCTTGCACCTCTGAATAGACACATAGTGCGGTAAGATAAACATACAGCCCGCCTCCTCTTGACAAAAATCATATACTCACACACGAAAACATCTTCTAAAAATCTTTCAGTGTTTTCGTGTGTGAGCAACCAACAACCGGCGTGAAAAGTGCATTTCTTTTCGCGCCTTAGTATAGCATATGCGGCGGTATCAATCAATAACCGAACGGTCATTTTCAGGACAGCCAAAAGAACTCCGGCCAGTTCTACAAAAACTGGACGGAGTTCTCTATTCTCATTTATAACCAAAAACATGATTGCCGATTGTGGATGTAATCGGCACAGACTTAATCCACTTAGAGGTAGCGGTCCTGGGATTCCAGAAATAAATGGCGCCGTCCGTAGGGTCCCAGCCGCCCAAGGCGTCGCGGGCAGCTTCCAGGCAGGACTGGGACGGCTCCAGACCGTACTGTCCGTCGCGCACCGCCGTAAAGGCTCCAGGCTGGTTTATAACCTCCGCCAAAGTTTCAGGAAACCCGGGATGGTTTACGCGGTTCAATACCACCGCGCCCACGGCCACCTGCCCAATATAGGACTCACCCCGGGCTTCGCCGTTAATAATCTTCGCAAGCATATATACTTCACCGTCATGGACAGGCCGCTCATAAACCGCCACTTGCGCTCTGCCGGAACGTCCGGCTCCGAGCGGCGCGAACGCTTCAACCACTTCCGGCCAGGGCGCGGCTTCCTGCTGGTCACGCGTTACAGCCGTGGCCGGAACGTCCGGCGGGGCCGGAACGTCCGGCGGGGCCGGAACTTCCGGCGGGAGCGGCTTCGCGGTGCCGGCAGTCGCAAGCGCCAGCAGCCGCTTTGTGAATATCCCCGCGTCGCCCTCAAAGGGCGATACCACAGGACCCACAAACCCCGTTTTTTTCTCCGCGGCAATTTCCTCCAATAGGACCGGAACTTCAGGCGGGACCGGAACTTCTTCTGGAATCAGAACCTCCGGCGGCGGCAGCCCCATAGCCGCGGAAGTTTTCCTGCCCACTATGCCGTCCGCCACAAGGTTGTTCCTGGATTGGAACCATTTTACGGCAGCCAGTGTGGTTTCGTCAAATTCCCCTGTGACGTTTCCGTTATAATACTCCCATTTGGCAAGCCTACGTTGAATTTCGCAGACCATATCGCCGGAAGAGCCGAGCGTATAATTTTCCGGCCAGCCGGAATTTCCGCCCCGGGCAGTCACACATAACGGCTTAATAAATACCGCCGCCATCATTAAAACTAAGACAGATATTATAATTCTTGCTTTAAATTTCATAGCCAGTTATCCCCTTGGGACCGGAACTTCCGCCAGAACAGGAGCCTCTGACGGTGTGACCGGAACTTCCGCCGCGCCCCCCGCAGGCGGAGCCTCAGTCTCCGGTGGCTGCTGACCGCGCCGCTGCCATAGCTCTATCAGCTTAAATTTAATCTTCAATGGCATTCGCCCGTCTTCGGCCTTGCCTTCGGCGATCAGATCATACCCGCTGTCGGTCATAACTGTTTTAAGCCGCTCCTTTGTCTTCTCCGAAAGTTCTTCCTTTGTAATGTCCACATAACACAGTGGCGGAAACATAATGCACCACCAATTGGCGCCACGCCCGCTCCCAATATCTATGCGCAGCGTTTCGTAATAACCCGCGGGAAGCGCTATGCCGCCGTATTCCCTCGTAGGGAAGTAATCCGTCCCAAGGTACGCCCGGACCTCATGCAGACTGCCGCGCGCCCTAAGCTCGGCTTCAGCCAGTTCTTCAATCTCGCCGGTACGCGCGGATAAAAAGGCGCGCGCCTCGTCAATGTTTCCGCAGGCCTCAAGCCTGCCGCCGTATTCGGCCAGTACGGCGTCCCTAACCGCAAGCTTGCGTGCCTGGTCAGCCGCCGTGTCGCTGCTCGCCCGGACATGGAAACGTATAAGCGAGCCGGCCACGCCCCGCTGCGCCGCGTAGGCGTCTCGGTACGCCAGTGCGCCCGTAATCAACAAGCCCGAGCAGACAGACGCGAATATTATTTTCCAATCCTTTTTCAGCCAGAACCAAAAGTTCCGGCAAATTCTCAAAATATTAAACATTCTCATAACTCCTCAAATTACGAAAAATTTACGGCCGGGCCGGAACTTCCGGTGGGGCCTTTTCCGGCAGCAAATTAAAAAATTAAATTATGCTTGCGAATATGATTATTTCCAATTTTGGATGATGTATACACAATACTCCTCCG
>JAISYE010000189.1 GCA_031297485.1 Clostridiales bacterium | reverse complement strand
CCCCCTGATACGTAAAATTATAACCATTAACGGCGGAGCCGTCAAAAATCCAGGTAACTACGAAGTCCGGCTGGGGATGACCTACGGGGATTTTGCCGAGGCGACAGGCGGATTTAACTCGCAGCCGTACAAACTGATATCCGGCGGGCCGATGATGGGCGTGGCTATGTTTTCATTGGATGTGCCCGTGATAAAAACATCCTCCGCGTTTCTGTGCCTCACGGAGGAAGAGGCCCGTCTGCCTGAGGAACGAGACTGCATCCGGTGCGGCCGGTGCGCCGATCACTGCCCCGCCCGCCTGATGCCGCTGGATCTCAACAAATATGTCATATACGGCGAAAACGATCTGTTCCTTAAAAACCATGGGCTGGACTGCATAGAATGCGGCTCGTGTTCGTATGTATGCCCCTCGAAACGTCATTTGGCGCAATCTATACGGGCGGCGCGGCGCGAGGCGCTGTCCAGGCGAAAATAATGGAGGTTCCGCGTGGATAACAAGAGATTTATGGTAACGTCTACGCCGCATGTGCGTTCCGGCGATAGTATTGAAAGCATTATGCGCGATGTTTTAATAGCGCTTGCTCCCGCCGCGATTATGGCGATTTATTTTTTCGGAATCCGGGCGTTAGGTATCATTTTGTTAAGCGTTGGCGCGAGCGTCGGATTTGAGTATCTGTTCCAAAAACTGACGCGCCGCCCTATTACTGTCGGCGACTTCAGCGCGGCGGTAACCGGCGTACTGCTGGCGTTCAACCTGCCCGCGTCCTCGCCGTTCTGGATGCCCGTGGTGGGCGCGTTTGTGGCGATCGTTATAACCAAACAGCTATTCGGCGGCTTGGGGCAGAATTTCATGAACCCCGCGCTGGCCGCGCGCGCGTTCCTGATGGCCGCGTATACGCCGTTAATGGCCAGTTCATGGTCGCGGCCCGTACGAAACCCTCTGGCGGTGGATCTGGTCGCTTCCGCGACTCCTCTGAGTCTATTGAAAGAGGATCCTTCTTTCATCATACAGGGTTCGGACGTACTTAACGCCTTTCTGGGCAATGTCGCCGGATGTATCGGTGAAACCAGCGCGTTAGCCCTCTTATTGGGAGCGGCTTACCTGCTCTGGAAAAAGATCATCAAATGGCATATACCCGCGGCGTATATCTTAACGGTTTTTCTGCTGAGTACACTGCTGGGCAGGAATGGTTTGTTTACCGGCGCGGGCTACTATGAAATACTTACGGGCGGCTTAATGCTTGGGGCGTTTTTCATGGCGACCGACTATTCGACATCACCGGTCAGCGATCTGGGCAAGATAATAATGGGCGTAGGCTGCGGCGTCCTGACAGTCGTTATCCGTAATTTCGGCGGATACCCGGAGGGCGTTTCATATTCAATTTTAATAATGAACCTGTTCGTACCGCTCTTGGATAAATACTGCGTACCCACGGTATTTGGCGTCGCGAAAAAGAAGAAAGGTGAAGCGGCTTGATGGAAGGGAAGATGTCAGAACTATTCAAACCGGCCTTGGCGCTGATAATCGTAACGGCCGCGGCGGCGATCCTGTTAGGCTATGTCCATGACGTGACACTGGAACCGATAGCCGCTCAGCAGGCACTGGCCGAAGCAAGCGCGATAGGCGCTGTATTTGGCGCGGCGGACGACACCAGCCAAGAGGTTTCCGTGCCGGCAAGCTCGCCTGTCAGCCGCGCGCTGGAGGTCTACGGGGGCGGAACGCTTTTGGGATACGCCTTTTTCACCTCCCCCAGCGGCTATGGCGGCGCTGTGGACATAATGGTGGGCGTCAACGCCGGCGGCGCCGTCGTGGGCGTTCAGATCCTGCAGCACGCGGAAACGCCCGGGCTTGGCGCTAACGCGGTTAACGCCGCGTATACCGATCAGTACAAGGGCAAAACGGGCGATTTGATCGTTACCAAAGCCTCGCCCGGCGAAAATGAGATACAGGCTATCACAAGCGCCACAATAACAAGCGCCGCCGTTACCAAAGGCGTAAACGACGCCTTGAGCTTTTTTAAGCAGTCAATCCAGCAATAGAAGGGGAAGCTATGAACGCCTTTAAAATAATAAAAAACGGATTACTCGACGAGAACCCCACATTTATTCAAGTTGTGGGTATGTGCCCCGTTCTCGCCGTAACCACATCGGCGGTAAACGGCGTGGGTATGGGGCTTTCCACGACAATGGTGCTGACCTGTTCAAATATCGTTATTTCGCTCCTGCGATCCTTTGTGCCCGACACGGTGCGCATACCCATCTTTGTCGTGGTAATTTCGACATTCGTAACCATTGTCCAATTTCTGCTGCAGGCCTATGTGCCCGCGTTGAACGACGCGCTGGGTATCTTCATTCCGCTCATAGTTGTAAACTGCATAATACTGGCCCGGGCCGAATCGTTCGCGTCAAAGAATAATGCCGTCGCTTCCGCCCTGGACGGCATAGGCATGGGATTGGGTTTTACCATAGCGCTTATAATCCTGGGCGCTGTCCGTGAATTTCTGGGTACCGGCGGTATTTTCGGAGCGGAATTCATGCCCGCCGCCTTTCCACGCTCAATAATTATGATACTGCCTCCCGGCGCTTTCATAACACTGGGCTGCCTGATGGCGGGACTGAACGCGCTGCGGAGCCGCGCCGAGAAAGGCGGTAAATAATGCAAACCTTACTCATCTTTATCAGCGCCGTTCTGGTCAACAACTTTGTACTCAACCGTTTCTTAGGCATATGCCCGTTTTTGGGCGTGTCAAAGAAGGTGGAGACCGCAATAGGCATGGGCATGGCGGTTACGTTTGTCATGGCGCTGGCTTCCGCCGTAACTTATGTGGTGAACAATTTTATCCTGATTCCGCTGAATCTGGATTATCTCTATAATATCGCGTTCATACTGATAATCGCCGCGCTGGTTCAGTTTGTGGAGATGTTTATCAAAAAATCCAGTCCGGCGCTCTATCAGGCGCTGGGCATTTACCTGCCCCTCATTACCACAAACTGCGCGGTGCTGGGCGTTACCGTACTTAACCGCTCCAACGGCTACAACTTCATAGTGTCCGTGGTTCACGGCGTTGGCGCGGCCTTGGGTTTCACACTGGCTATTGTGCTGTTCGCCAGCATACGCGAACGGTATGAACGCAATCATATCCCGAAGGCTTTTCAGGGATTCCCTATAGCCCTGGTTACCGCCGGGCTGATGTCTATCGCGTTTTTGGGTTTCACAGGCATGATTAAATTATAGGGGGGCGATCACATTGCTTACAACTCTGTTAGTACCCGCGCTGTTTCTGGGCGGCATGGGCTTGCTGTTCGGGCTGGGATTGGGGTTCGCCGCCATAAAATTTCGTGTGGATACGGATCCGAAGCTGTCTCTCATCCGCGAGGCCTTGCCCGGCGCGAACTGCGGCGGATGCGGTTACGCCGGCTGCGAGGCGTTCGCTGAAGCGGTGCTCAAAGGCGACGCCAAGGCGAACGGCTGTCCTGTGGGCGGCGCGGCCTCCGCGAAGCGCATAGGCGAAATTCTGGGTATACCGGTCGAAGCGCCGGAACACCGGCGCGCCTACATCCGCTGCGGCGGATGCGAAAGCAAAAGCACGTTCCGATATGATTATTCCGGCTTATATGACTGCAAAGCCGCCATGCAACTGGCCGGCGGCGGTTCCAAGAGCTGCGTCTACGGCTGCCTCGGCGTGGGAAGCTGCCGCGCCGCCTGTCAGTTCGGGGCGATATCCATGGTGGACGGCATCGCGGTGGTTGATCCCGAAAAATGCACGGCTTGCGGCATGTGCGTCAAAGCCTGCCCCAAGCACTTAATAACTATGGTTCCGTATAAAAACAAGATACACGTCGCCTGCCATTCCAAGGATCCGGGACGCGAGGTGCGGAAAAACTGCAAGGTCGGATGCATTGCCTGCAAACTCTGTGAAAAAGCTTGCGCTTACGACGCGATTCACGTGAAAGACAATCACGCGAGTATTGACTACGCTAAGTGTACGCAGTGCGGGGCGTGCGTGGCTAAGTGCCCGTCGAAGTGTATTATTAACGGAAAATCCGAATAGAGCTCTCGCAATCGGCGCCTCCGGCTTGAAGGTTCCGTCGGGATAGCCGGCAATCCAGCCTTTTTGGGCCGCCGAATTTATATACTTGACCGCCCAGTGGGTGTTGGGGACATCGTTAAAATGGTTTGCCGCTGTAAGGGCCAAATTGTCAAAATGAGCCGCCAGCGTAGCGAACTCCGCCCTGGTCACAGGATCATTCGGTCGGAAGTTTCCGTCCCTTGAGTAATCCGCAAGCACGCCAAGCTGCTGCATGTAACAAATCTGATTGGCGTACCAAGCGCTTGCCGGCACGTCCGGATAAAAGCTGTTCCTATAATCCGAGCTGCCGTTCATGGATTCGGAGAGCAGTCGGGCGAACATGACCACAGCCTCAGCCCTTGTCATATTTCTGCCGGGGCCGAAGGTTCCGTCGGGATAACCCGTCATATAGGCAAAATGGTCATCTTTGTTTAGCGTGGGTATCTTCTTGTTTACGAATATAATTGTTTCATAGCGCGCAGCGTCGCGCCTTGCGCCAACAAATACGCCGTCTTCACGGATTTGAATGTCGTAGGTTTCCGCGGAAGGGTTGTACTCCTTGGGCGCCGCGAGCTCGTAGAGGGTATATGCGCCGACTTCCGCATCAAAGGAGGCGATGCCGCCGTTGTCTGATGTCGCTTCATAAACCAAAGCCTCCCCTTGGGAACCGTGTCTCTCCAGGCGGAACACCGCCCCGGCCAGCGCCGCGCCGTTTTCGTCCGTCTTTTTCACGTCGAACCGTTGCGTCACCGGGATTTCTCTGACTTTTGAGTTCACAAAGGTCACGGTTTCGTATCTGTTGGAGTATTTGTTTTTGTTAATTGCCTAACTTCTCTACCATTCTCACCGCGATGACAAGCGCCTGTTCGCGTGTCGCCTGAGCGTAGCCGCGAGCTTCCTCGTCGCTTGTGGTGGCTTTCGGCGCGAAGTTGTTGTCGCCCACGCCGCTGATGATTCCGTTCGCCGCCATGAAGTAAACGCTGGGTTTCGCCCAATCGGAGATTTTCGCGTCGTCGGCGAAGGGCGCGGGCTGTTATGGAAAAAATCCTCTGCGGAGAGAGCTTTGACCCGTCAATGGGCATACTTCATCACGACGAGGGTGTAGGCCTCATGTCCGCAAACATCAGGCTTTCCAAAATGGAGATCCGGCTCGCGCCGGAAATGGAACGCGAAACAAAGTTGCGGGAGTACATCGACATGGTGAGGCTGCTGTATGATTACGTGGTAATCGACACGAGCCCGTCGCTTGGTCTTATGACGATGAATGCTTTGACCGCGTCGAACAAGGTGATTATACCTGTCGCGCCGAAATTTCTTGACATTAAAGGTTTGGAACTGCTTCTTAAAACCATTGCGGGATTGAGGAAAAAGATCAATCCGTCTCTTGAAATCGCCGGGGTTCTATTTACGATGGTGGACAAGCGGGCGAACTCGACGAAGGGAATCATTGATATGATAGAAACCGCTTATGGCGGTAATATCAACATCTTTAACGAGCGAATTCCCCTATCTGTCCGTGCCGCCGAAACGAGTAAGGCAGGCGTAAGCATTTTCAGTTACGATCCCAAAGGAAAAGTCGCGGCTGCTTACGCGACGTTCGTAGAGGAGGTGCTGGAACTTGCCTAAACATAAAATGGGCGGCGCTCTTGCACTTGACGCTTATGACGATATATTTAATACCACCGCTCCCATTGCGGACATGCCGGGTGAACGCGTCATTGAAGCGGGGCTATTCTTTCTCAAATGAGACAGGACGGCCCCGCTTTTTGCTGTGCAAATAAATAAATATCATGGAGGCTGTAAAATGGGTAAAAAGGTAAGAATCCACGACAAATTCCAGCATCACATGGATGATACGTTCTGCAAATATTGTCTTTTCTACAGAGGAAAAAGAAAGCACCGCAAATATGGCTGTCAACGCCCTGTATGCTGTTGTGAATCCGAAAAGCTGGATGCAATGGAAAACGGGCGTATTGAGAGAAAGAAAGGCTGGAACCGATGGCGGGCTTACCCCCTCGAAACAAAAACAATTACCGCGCAATCGCCTATCTCCAAAGCCGGGGCATTGACAGGGATTTAATTATGGATTGCATCAGCCGTGGCTGCCTATACGAGAGCGCCAGCTTCCACAACTAAATCTTTAAATAAGGATTTAGTTGTGATTATTACCCTGCCTAAAGAAAATGGGTTTGATGGGCCACACCCCAACCCCAAAGCAATAAGCGCGTTCTTATGTACTGATTCATCGCTTGACACTGTAACAATTCTTGAATATTATTCTGAAAGATGGTGTATCGAAACTTTTTTCGAACAACAAAAGGGGCAACTCGGATTTAACAAATACCAAATCCGAACCATGAAAGGTATTGAACGGTTTTGGTTAATCATGTCATTACACCACCTCATCTGTTGTATAGGTCTCGGTAGCGCCATGCCTTTTGGCGACGGGCAACGCCTCCTTCGGCGTAGCATAA
>JAISYE010000188.1 GCA_031297485.1 Clostridiales bacterium | reverse complement strand
CTATTGAACTCTTCCATATCTAATCACCCGTGTTTAATTATCTCATCTTTAACACCTTTTGTAAAACTTTTTGCTTTTGTTTTTTTTGGCTTTTATTCCCTGATATGAAATTGCCCTGGGTCTGTGTCGAGCAAGCTTGACTATCGGGGGAAGTCCCATAGGCGCGAACTTAAAAAAAAATTAACAGTCCCTTTTATTGAAAGCGGGCGAACACAGTTCGCCCCTACAGAAAACGCCGCACTCGCCGCACTTAAAAAGGGGTCTGGGGGCGAAGTCCCCAGCGGGGTTTGGGGCGGCGCCCCAAGATCTTCATCTTTTGACCTAATGCGAGGCCTCAGCTTCCATAATCCTGCAAAATTCTTACCAGCGCCTCGTCGCCAATAACCCTGATGCCCTTTTCGAGCCGTGTGCGCTCCGCTTCCGGCAAAGCGCTTACCGGCATGTTTAAAAGCTCCTTCAGGCTTGCCCCTTCCCTGCTCTGGCTGTAAAAAACCGCCACATACCCGTTTAAAACTCCCACAACATACTGCCGCTCGACCTTGTCCGCAATATTCTTTCTCATCACAACCCGCTCCGCGCTAAAACTTACAATCTCCCAATCCACAAACATTTCACGCAGCCCGCCGCCGTCTAAATTAACAAGAAAATACGGAGGGGCTTCCTCCGAGCGTTCAGTTGTGCCGTCGTCCAAATAATGATATTCGTATATCATTTTTGTAGCGCCCGTTATCCTCGCGGCGCTGCTTTCAGCGTCTGCCAAAACTTCCGCGGCCTCGTTATCAGGGAAGTCTCCGGCCTCGGGCCGCGTCAGCGAATACCCGGCGGCAAAACACGCCGCGCATAGCGCCGCGCAGCCCAGCGCGGCCGCAAAATATTTTATCTTCATTATGATATGCACCTCTTATATACAAGATAAACAATAATTTCATGTTCGACTTAAAAAAATTTTTTTATACATTTTAATTGACATCTGGATACAGATACGCTATAATACGTTTTGTTAAGCAGGTTGTGCCCAAGTAGCTCAGTTGGTAGAGCAGAGGACTGAAAATCCTCGTGTGGGCGGTTCGATTCCGTCCTTGGGCATATTTTTTATGTCCCGCGGGTGTAGTTCATTGGTAGAACACCAGCCTTCCAAGCTGGATAGGTGGGTTCGATTCCCATCACCCGCTTCCCGCGCAAGCCCTCCTTGTTACAAGACTTGGAGGGCTTCTTGTTTTTTCGCGGCTTTTCTCACATTCCCGCGAAACGGCGAATAATTTTGTATACGAATTATCTTTCGTTCGGCCCTATTTCAGCATAAAATAATGGAAAATTTATTTGGAGGGGATTTTATGAAGCTGAAATTGCAGCTTTTGCTGCTGGCCGGACTTCTTATCTTTACTTTTCCGCAGAAAGCCGGGGCAGAGTCCGTCTATCTTATCAATTATCTGGCTTTTGACGAAAACGGCCGCGAATATTGGACAACTGGCGAGGTGTACACCGAGGCCATAGACAGCGGACAAATCGCTTACTCGGTTTTCAGCGCCATGTTCGGCGGCGAAAATACTTATTGTATTCCCGCGGGCGTGACAGTGCTGGGAACAGAAATAAGGGAGGGCAATTTATTTTTAGATCTCAGCGCCGAAATATTAGACTACGGCGGGAGTTTTTATGAAGAGCGGCTGAAAGCGCAGTTAATAAGCACCGCCTTGGGCCTGCCCGGCGTCGCAAGCCTGAGCCTGCTGGTAAACGGGCGTCGCGCGGGACTAAGCGAAGGCGGCGAAATTTGGGGCGCGGACAGTTTTAGTCTGGAGCTTGACAACCAGCCATAGCCGGGCTTGGATAAATATTAAAAAGTTAGGTATACAAATCGTAAAATTAACGGTATAATAAACCGCGGTAAGAAAAATTACAGGAGGCATTTGTATGACAAAGACCAAATCCAAACGAAAAAAGATTGCGGTACTAACGGGCGGAGGGGATGCGCCTGGTCTGAACGCGGTGATTTATGCCTTAACGCGCACGTGTATTATGAAATTCGGATACGAGCTGATAGGTTACAAGTTTGGTTACAGAGGGCTGTACAATAACGACTTCATGCCCTTAACGCTTGAAACTACGTCAGGTATACTGCACCGAGGCGGCACAATACTCTACAGTTCCAACAAGGACAACCTGTTCGCCTACGACATGGTTGACGAAAACGGCGTTAAGGTCAAGAAGGACGTATCGGATGTCGCTATTACTAACCTTAAAAAAGAAAAAATCGACGTGCTTGTAGTGCTTGGCGGCGACGGTACGCTGACAAGCGCGCGCGACTTTACGCGCAAAGGCATAAATGTCATAGGGGTACCCAAGACAATTGACAACGACCTGGGAATTACGGAGACGACCTTTGGTTTTGACACAGCGGTTAACATCGTGACGGAGAACCTGGGGCGGCTGCACACCACGGCGGAATCCCACCACCGTATAATGGTTGTGGAGGTTATGGGGCGCAACGCCGGGTGGATTGCCTTATACGCCGGCCTGGCCGGCTCGGCGGACGTTATCCTTATCCCTGAAATCCCCTTTACGCTTGAAAAAGTAGTGGAAAAAATAAACGAACGCGACGAAAACGGCCGGCCCTTCACGGTAATAGTTGTTACAGAGGGCGCGAAGCCCAAGGGCGGCGACGCGGTAGTGGGCCGCGTAGTTGACGACAGCCCGGACCCCATACGTTACGGCGGTATTGGCGCGAAACTCGCCCACGACTTAGAGCCTCTGGTAAACCACGAATGCCGCAGCGTTTCCCTTGGGCATATACAGCGGGGCGGCGAGACCTCGGCCGCGGACCGGGTGCTGTCTATCCGCTACGGCGTGAAGGCGGCGCATATGATAGCCGAGGAGCAGTACGGCTGTATGGTCTGTATGCGCGGCGGCAAGATGGAATTTGAGAGTTTGGAGAAAATAATAGGCGTCAACAAGCTGGTGGACCCCTACGGGGAAATGGTGAATGTGGCCAGGAGCCTGGGAATTTCCTTCGGGGCGTAGAGTAACGGCGTTTCGCTATACCCGCGAACGTTGAGATTTGCCGTAGGGGCGAGTCAAGGGCGATTTGCCCCTTGGTCCGCCCGCGATTACGGTTGAAAAATGTATTCGTTCGCGAGTATAACGCGCCGCGGTATAAATTGTAAGGAGCGTGGCACTCATGCCAAAGGGACAGGGCACAAAGCTGATAGCGCAAAACAAGAAAGCGTTCCACGACTATTTTATAGAAGACGTCTATCAAGCGGGCATCGAGCTTATAGGCACCGAGGTCAAGTCGCTGCGGGCCGGCCGCTGCAACCTGAAGGAAAGCTATGTGGCAGTAGAGGGCCGCGAGGCCTTTATTGAGGGCATGCACATCAGCCCCTACGAACAGGGGAATATTTTTAACAAGGACCCCTTGCGAAAGCGCAGGCTGCTGCTGCACCGCTGGGAAATAAACAAACTTATCGGCGCTGTCACCCGGGAGGGCTACACAATTGTTCCCCTTAAAATTTATTTATCCGGCAGTTTAATTAAGCTGGACATCGCCACGGCCAAGGGCAAGAAACTTTACGACAAGCGCCATGCCATCGCCGCCAAGGACCAGCGCCGCGAAGCCGAAAAAGAGTTCAAAATCCGCAATTTAACATCCTGAACAACTTCTCAACGTTCGCGAGTATATATTTGGAATGTACACAAGCCCCGAAAACTTTGTTCCCGGGGCTTGTATACTTTGCGGATAAACAATAACTACTGGAAATACGCAGACATGTATGTTATACTTTAGTAAATTGTTTGTTTCAATCCACATCCGGGTGGTGCCCATATGACTTATGCCCCTGACGCCTTGAGTGTTTTATGTGCCAAAGGCAAATTTCTTGGCACAGATTAGGACGTGTTTAAAAACTAGATTCCAGCGCGAAATTGCAGCGGGTTCATCTGAAATTTCGCGCTGCGTCAGGCAAGTTCGACTATCGGAATCCGGTTTTCAAATACGTCTTGGAAATTTTGCGCGAAAGCAGGAGGAATATATGAAAGTAAGATATTGTTTAATCGCGGCCGCGCTGTGCGCAGTAGCAGCCATATTGCCGCAAGTTTGGCCGCGGAACGCGAATACGCTGCGCGACGGGTATTACAGCGCCGAGGCGTCGGAATTCGACTCCTATGGTTGGAAGGAATTTGTAACCATATATGTCAGGGGCGGCAGAATAATTACTGTGGAATATAACGCCTATAATGCCAGCGGTTTCATAAAATCTTGGGATATGAACTATATGCGCGTCATGAACGCGCAGTCCAATTCGTACCCCAATAAGTATACGCGCGCCTACGCGGCTGACCTTTTGGAAACCCAGCGGCCTAACGAGGTGGATGTGATAACCGGCGCGACAACCTCAGGGCACAGCTTCAGACGTCTGTCAGCCTTGGCCATAGCGCGGGCTAAGGCGGGAGACACAAGCGTCGCCTTTATCAAACTGTCGGAGGAATAATTTTTTTCGAGGAGCAGTCCGCATGAATATTAAAAAAGAACAAAGTATAACATACAAAATACTCTTCAACTTATTTATAGTGGCCGTGCTGCTGGCCGCGGGCATAGTCACGGTAATGGCGTTTTTTATGAATTCCCTGACTGATATGATCGCGTTAAATATGCTGCAGCCCATGGCAAAGACCGCTTCCGCCACAGTGGAAGGGCATCTGCACACCCTGGTTGACAGATTCTTTTTAATGCGCGAAAACAAAGTCATAGCCGACATAAACGCGCCCGCGGAGCAAAAGCAGGCGGAGCTCGACTACTTCCGCTCGGGTATAGAAACCGTATGGGCCGCGCTGTACGATACGGAGGGAAAGCTCATAACCGGCAGCCAAAACAGCCCGCCCGCCATATCCGGCAGCAGCTTGTATAACCTGGCGCGGGATACGCTTAACCCGGTTATAGAAAGCACGCCCTCGGACAGCTGGCCGGAAATAGTAATCGGCGGCCCGGTACTGAGCGGGAACAGCGCGATAGCCTACCTGGCCATGAGCTACAGTTACGACGTGCTGGGCGATGTGCTCGCGAATATAAACATCAGCGCCAACGGCACGGCGTTTATAATAGACGCAAACGCCTCGGTAATCGGCCACAAGGATATCCGCAACGTCTATAACCACGCGCTTTTGACAGATCTGCTGGGCACGGACAGCGATATGCTTAACCTGATAACCCTTATGCGCAACAAACAGACCGGCGCGGTAAACGCCTCCGGCCGATACGGACGCATGTACGTGGGCTACGCGCCCATACGCGGTTCCCACTGGTCCCTGGGCATACAAGCCCCTAAGAGCGACTTCCTGTCCCATATGCGAATGGGCATAGCCGTCAGCGTCACCATAACCGCCGCGGCCTTGGCTGTTGTCGCGCTTATTTTCAGGGCGATATTGCGCAAGACCCTTACATCCCCACTTTATGTAATTATCAAAAGCGCCGACAACCTGGCGGGCGGGAATTTTGACGGCAAACTGCCCCTTGCCATTACCAAGCGCGGCGACGAAATAGGCCAGCTGGGCAGCGCGTTCCATACCATGTCCGACGCGGTGAAAACCGTTATTTCCGATATAGAGCGGCTGGTTTCCTCGGCCCGTTCCGGCGCGCTTAAGGAGCGCGCGGACGCTCGCGCCCACCAAGGCGATTATAGTTTGATTATCACAGGCATAAATTCTATGCTGGACATGGTGTGCTCACATCTGGACGCGCTGCCTGTGGAGTTCGCGCTGTTTAACGAATTCCAGCGGTCCGTATATTACAACCGAAACATGGACGCCATGCTCACACGCTACAGCACAAGCGCCAAAGGCGGACGGGTGGGAAGCGGAAACCCTATCGCGATGTTTTTGGCTTCCGGCGCCTCACGTTCACTGCCGCCCAAGGCTGCGGCGCTGTTTGGCGTAAACGCTGAAAACGGCGATACTTATGAAACAGAATTAACCATGCGCGACGCGGCCGGAACGGAATATTTTTATTCCGTAGTGCTGAAGCGCATCGGCGGCATAGACGCCGCGTGCGTCGCTCTGGTAATGCGCGACGTGACTATGCTGACAAGGGCAAAAAAAGACGCCGAAGCCGCCCGGTCCGAGGCCGAGGTCGCCAGCCGGGCCAAAAGCGACTTCTTATCCAATATGAGCCATGAGATGCGCACGCCCATGAACGCCATTATCGGAATGACGAAAATAGCCCAGGGCACATCCGATTTGGAGAAAAAAGACTACTGCCTGCAAAAAATAGAAAACGCATCTTCTCATCTGCTGGGCGTTATAAACGACGTGCTTGACATGTCCAAAATAGAGGCGAATAAATTTGAGCTTTCCTATGAAGAATTTAACTTTGAAAAAACGCTGCAAAAAGTTACTAATGTAATTAATTTCCGTGTAGACGAAAAAAACCAGAACCTTACAGTACACATAGACGGCAGCATACCGCGGGTATTAATCGGCGACGACCAGCGGCTGGCGCAAGTTATAACAAACCTGCTGTCCAACGCGGTTAAGTTTACTCCGGAAAACGGGTACATACGCCTTGACGCCAGTGTTATAAAGCAGGAAGGCGCCATGTACACAATGCAGGTGGAGGTTTCGGACACTGGGATAGGGATAACTCAAGACCAGCAGGCGCGGCTGTTCAAATCTTTCCAGCAGGCGGACAACAATACGTCGCGCAAATTCGGAGGCACCGGGCTGGGGCTTGCCATATCCAAGCGCATAGTCGAGATGATGAACGGTCAAATATGGGTTGAGTCTGACGCGGGGCGCGGGTCCACGTTCGCGTTTACTATATGTTTGGAAAGCGTCTCGGACGAGCGGGAGAGCCTGTTAAACCCCGGGGTTAATTGGAGCAACATCCGCTTGCTGGTGGTAGACGACTCTTTGGACGTATGCGATTATTTCGCTGAAATCGCGCGCCAGCTGGGCGTAAACTGCGACATAGCCGAAAGCGGCGAACAAGCGCTGGAAATTATAAACACTAACGGGCCTTACGATATGTACTTTATCGACTGGAAGATGCCCGGCATGGGCGGCATAGAGCTTGCAAGCCTGATCAGCGGGCGTATGGATAACAAATCCGTAGTGGTAATGATATCCTCGGCAGGCTGGGACTTAATAGAAAAAGACGCGCGTAAAGCGGGGGTAAATAAATTTTTGCCCAAGCCGCTTTTCGCCTCGGATATAGCCGACTGTATAAACGACTGTCTTGGTCTTGACAGTATTGCGGAGATTGACGCGCAGGTTTCAGTGATGGATAATTTTGAGGGGTACTGCCTGCTGCTGGCGGAAGATGTGGAAATAAACCAGGAAATTGTACTAGCGCTGCTGGAGCCGACAAATATATCCATAGACTGCGCGAAGAATGGCACAGAAGCCGTGGAAATGTTTATCGCCAAGCCTGAAAAGTACGACATAATTTTTATGGACGTGCAGATGCCCGAAATGGACGGCTACGAGGCGACCAAGGCGATACGCGCCTTTGACGTTCCCGCCGCGAAACGCGTACCCATTATTGCCATGACCGCCAACGTATTCCGGGAAGACGTGGAAAAATGCCTGGACGCCGGCATGAACGCCCACATCGGCAAACCCCTGGACTTTGACGAGGTTTTAAGCAGGCTGCGGGAATATCTGAAAGTGAGCAATACGGTCCGGTCTGCCGCGAAGAACAAACATTAAAGGTCTTGTCCCCATTGGCGCGAACTTAAGGAATGGGGAAGGTAAAAAGATTAAGACCAACGGACAGCTCACCGTTAGGGGCCTAACGATGGTTTGTTCGTTGGCCCCTAACCCCGCGGGGATTCCATCCCCGATAGTCGAGCTTGCTCGACGCAGACCCCTTCTTAAGGGCGGCGAGTACGCTTTTGACGCAGGTACAGCCTTTTCTCTAGGACGTGTTTGAAAACTAGATTCCAGCGCGAAGCGTCGAGCAAGCTCGACTATCATTGCAGCGGTTTTATTCGAAATTTCGCGCTTTAAGGAATTTTCAAACACGCCTTAAAGGGATTGATTATTTTTTTCTTAAGTTCGCGCTTACGGGAACTTGCCTCCCATATTAAGGCTTGGGAAAGGGAACCGCGCCAAAGGCGCCCTGCTCATAGCGGCATTACCGCATTAATCCGTTGTGTTTTCGTCCTATTGATGTTAAAATATTCTGGGTGATATGAATGACGCAGGGCGCAAAACCCATTGAGATTTTAAAGCAGTATTACGGCTACCCTTCCTTTCGCGCGGGGCAGGAAGCCGTCATAAACGCCGTTTTAAGCGGGCGGGACTGTTTGGCGGTCATGCCTACAGGCGCGGGAAAGTCGCTGTGTTTCCAAATTCCCGCGTTTATTTTTGAAGGCGCAACCCTTGTCGTGTCTCCGCTTATTTCACTTATGCGCGACCAAGTGGCGGCACTGACGCAAAACGGCTTGGCGGCGGCGTTTATCAACTCATCCCTAAGCCAAGGCCAGACGGAAAAGGCGCTGCAGCGGGCAAGAAGCGGCGCCTACAAGGTTATCTATGTCGCGCCGGAAAGGCTGGACACGCCGTCTTTTGCCAGCTTCGCCCAAAACGCCGATATTTCCATGGTCGCGGTGGATGAGGCCCATTGCGTTTCGCAATGGGGGCAGGATTTCCGGCCTAGTTACCTTAATATAGCAGACTTTGTGTCCAGTTTAAAAAAACGCCCTGTTTTGGCAGCCTTTACCGCGACAGCCACAGGCGTTGTCAGAAATGACATTATAAAAATGTTGAATTTGGACAGCCCATTCACTTTGACGACAGGCTTTAACCGCGAGAACTTGTACTTCGAAGTGCGCCGCCCAAGGGACAAGTATGCCGAATTAACGGCATTCTTAAAGGAAAACGCCGGAAAAAGCGGTATTGTTTATTGCGCCACGCGAAAAACAGCGGATGAAGTGACTCAAAAGCTGAATGGAGACGGATATTCGGCGGCGGGTTATCACGCCGGCCTTTCGCAAGCAGACCGCGCGGCGGCGCAAGATGATTTCTTATACGACCGCAAACAGGTGATTGTCGCCACAAATGCCTTTGGTATGGGCATTGACAAGAGTAATGTGGGGTTTGTCGCGCACTTTAATATGCCGAAAAACATGGAGAGTTATTACCAAGAAGCGGGCCGCGCCGGACGCGACGGAAGCCCGGCCGAGTGCCTGCTGCTGTTTAGCGCGCGGGATATTATAATCAACAAGTTTTTAATCGAGCAGACCAGCGCGGAAAGCCCCTTGTCCAGTGATGAGCAAAACGCGGTTAAGGCGCGGGATTACAAGCGTTTGCGGCAAATGGAGGAATACTGCAAAACAACGGGCTGTCTGCGGCGTTTTATTTTGGACTATTTCGATGACAAAGAGGATATTTCCTGCGATAACTGCGGCAACTGTCTGGCTACATACAGGCAAAGGGACATCACGACAGAGGCGCAAAAAATTTTATCATGCGTTTACCGTGTAAAGGAGCGGTTCGGCATAACGCTGGTTGTTGACGTTTTACGGGGCGCGAAGTCTGAAAAGCTGATTAACGCCGGGCTTGACAAGATTAAGACTTATGGCGCGATGAGCGGCAATACGGCGCGGGAAATCCGTGAAATCGCCGATGTTCTCTTGCGGCAGGGTTACTTGGTTTCTGTCGGGGATGAATATCCCGTTGTTAAGCTGGGTGAAGGGGCGCGGTCAGTGCTTTTCGAGGGCCGGCAAGTGTTTATGGATATTTTTGCGGACGAGGATTTATCCAAAGAAAGCGCGGATAAAACATACGCAAGCGGCAGGCGGAGGGATAAGCGCACAGCAAAGCCAAGCATACGGGCAGGCATAAACCAGGACCTTTTCATAAAATTAAAGGCCCTGCGGTTAAAGCTCGCGCAAGAGGAAGACGTCCCTGCATATGTAATCTTTTCGGACGCGACGCTAGTGGACATGTGCGCGAAAACACCCGCTGACGAGGATGCCTTTCTCAACGTTTCGGGCGTTGGGCAGATGAAGCGTAAAAAGTACGGCAAGGTTTTTCTGGGCGCTATAAACGATTTTCGGGCGCTCTTCGGCGCGGCGCCGGTCTCTGACGCGGTAAACGAAGCGGAGTCCATTTCCGCCTTTGTGCGCGCGGGTTTTGAGTTTTTTGAGGAACCCGTGAGCGTTTCGGTGTTTATGGGCCGAGTCAACGCGCTGGTTTTGCAGCGGCGCGACAGGGGCCTTGCTTTGCGGCGCGTCACACGCAGATTAGTAGACGAAGGTTATCTCGAGGACACGGAAACAGACGGAAAGAAGAGCCGCGCAGCCACACAAAAGGGGCTTGACGCGGGTATTTCCACTGTCAGGGAAGTTATTGAAGCCTCTGGCGGCGCGGATTTTTATTATCGCAATTATTACAATATCGACGCCCAAAGACTGCTGCTGTCCTTTGTTACGGAGATTTTGGACAGCGAATAGCCTCCTGCCGCCGCCTGCGCCCCCATAGGGGCTGACTTAAAAGGCTGGGGGAAGCTCAAAAACCTTCTGAACTTCATCGTTATTTTTATTCTCGTGGTTACGGGTATCCGTGGCAAGTGTCTATTCAGATGTGCAAGATGCTCGTTCATCGGGTTCTTTAATGAGTGCGCGCGAAGCGCAAGAAGGGGTTTGGGGACGAATCCCATCGGTGCGAGCTTAAAGGATTGGGGAAGGTCAAAAGATTAAGACCAACGGACAGCTCACCGTTAGAGGCCTAACGATGGTTTGTTCGTTGGCCCCAAACCCCTCTGGGGATTTCATCCCCGATAGTCGAGCTTGCTCGACGCAGACCCCCTTCTTAAGGGCGGCGAGCGCGATAGTCGAGCTTGCTCGACGTAAAAGGGACTGGTTATTTTTTTCTTAAATTCGAGCTTATGGGGCAGAGTCCCAAGGTTTTAATGTTTTGACCTCTGAATAGACATCGGGGCAAAAGATTTGTTCACAATATTCCGCGCTAAGGAGTGACAACAATGGATATGCTTGAAAAATTAAAGATACTGACCGACGCGGCGAAATACGACGTGGCTTGCACATCCAGCGGAGTGGACAGGGCGGCGCGTCCGGGAGCGCTGGGCACGGCGGCGGCCTGCGGAATATGCCACAGTTTTGCGGCGGACGGGCGCTGCATATCGCTTCTTAAAATTTTGCAGACCAACATTTGTGTGTACGATTGCCAGTATTGCGTTAACCGCCGCTCAAACGACTTGCCGCGTACGGTGTTCACGCCGGAGGAAGTGGCGGAGCTTACGATTCAATTTTACAGGCGGAATTATATCGAAGGGCTTTTTCTAAGCTCCGCCATATTAAAAAGCCCGGATTACACAATGGAGCTTATGCTGCGCACGCTGGACCTTGTACGGCACAAGTACAATTTTAACGGATATATACATGTTAAGGCGATTCCCGGGGCGTCACAGGAGCTTGTTTACGCCTCTGGGCTGCTGGCCGACAGGATGAGTGCGAACATAGAACTGCCCTCTGAGGAAAGCCTTAACCGTTTGGCGCCGGACAAGAGCAAGCAGGCCATACTGACGCCTATGCGGCTGCTGCGGGACACCATAGTCCGGACAAAAAACGAGCTGACCCTGTACCGTCACGCGCCGGCCTTTGTCCCTGCCGGGCAGAGCACCCAGGTGATAGTGGGCGCGACGCCTGAAAGCGACAATAAAATAATCACGTTAGCGGAAAATTTATACAAAAAGTATTCGCTGAAACGCGTGTTTTATTCGGCGTTTCGTCCTGTTCCGGGCAGGAACGCGCTGCCAACCGCGCGGCCGCCTTTGCTGCGCGAGCACAGGCTTTACCAGGCGGATTGGCTCCTGCGTTTTTACGGGTTTGAAGCGAATGAAATTTTCAATGATGCTGATGAGAATCTGGACTTAAACATGGACCCAAAGTGCCGGTGGGCCATACGCAATTTGGAAAAATTCCCTGTGGAAATAACCACGGCGGAGTATTTGACCCTATTGCGGGTACCGGGGATAGGCACGCGTTCGGCGCAAAGGATTATGTCCGCCCGGCGCGTGTCCCAGTTAAATTTTGAGCTTTTGAAAAAAATGGGGATAGTACTCAAACGCGCAAAATACTTTATAACCTGCGGCGGCAAAATGTACGAAAAAATTATCGCGCGCCCTGAAATACTGGACATGAAGCTTAGTGAAAACAAGATTGGCGAAGGCTGGCAGCAGGTTAGTTTATTTGACGACGCTTAAAGACTTGGCGCGAAGTTAAGGTCTCAAAAAGATCAAGACCTTGGGGCTCTGCCCCGTAAGCGCGAACTTAAGGAATGGGAAAGGCCAAAACCTTAAGACCTTGGGGCCAACGAACAAACCATCGTTAGGCCCCAAACCCCGCTGGGGATTTCATCCCCGATAGCCGAGCCTGCTCGGCGCAGACCCCTTCTTAAGAGCGGCGGTTACAGCGCTTTTTGATGCAGGTACTGGCTTTTTAACAAAAGGGACTGGTTATTTTTTTCTTAAGTCCGCGCTTATGGGACTTCGTCCCCGATAGTCGAGTTTGCTCGACGCTGACCACTTCTTTGGCGCGTCGAGCGCAGCGCTTTTAATGCGGGGCTTCGTCTATTTGGACCCAAAAGGCCATGCCCCGCAAAAAAAAGTAAAAAACAAAGCAAACAAGCGTATATCTTTGAAACCAAACGGGAATACTTAAAAACAGTTGATTTTTGCTTAAAGATGGGTTTGCAATACAAGTGTTTATCAATTATTATAGCGTTTGTGATTAGCACTCATCTAAAGTAAGTGCTAGTAAAAAACAAAATAAAATTTAGGAGGTAATTCTATGAAACTCAAACCGTTGGGCGACAGAGTAGTTCTTAAGCAGCTTAACGCTGAGGAAAAATCAAAGGGCGGTGTCATACTTCCGGGCACGGCGAAGGAGAAGCCCCAGGAAGCCGAAGTAGTGGCCGTAGGGCCTGGCGGCGTGGTAGACGGTAAGGAAGTTAAGATGGAAGTTGAGGTTGGCAATCGGATAATCTATTCCAAGTACGCCGGCACCGACATCAAGCTGGATGACGAGGAGTACATCATAGTAAGGCAAAACGACATTTTAGCGGTTGTCGAGCAATAATCTAATAATAAAGGAGGAATAGCAAATGGCAAAGGATATCAAGTACGGCGTAGACGCCAGAAGCGCGTTGGAACTGGGGGTAAACCAGCTGGCCGACACGGTAAAGGTCACACTTGGCCCCAAGGGGCGCAATGTTGTTTTGGATAAGAAGTACGGCACGCCGCTTATAACCAACGACGGCGTGACCATCGCAAAAGAGATTGAGCTGCCCAATGGTTTTGAGAACATGGGAGCCCAGCTTTTGAAGGAAGTTGCCACCAAGACCAACGATGTGGCGGGCGACGGGACCACCACAGCCATAGTGCTTGCCCAGGCCATGGTACAGGAAGGGCTTAAGAATATCGCGGCGGGGGCAAACCCCATTATACTGCGGAACGGTATGCAGGCGGCCACAAACGCGGCGGTAGAGGCGATAAAGGGCATGAGCCAGAAAGTGGACGGCAAGAACCATATCGCGAAAGTCGCGGCTGTATCGGCGGGCTATGTGGAAATCGGCGATATGATAGCCGACGCTATGGAGAAGGTCTCCAACGACGGTGTAATCACGGTGGAGGAATCCAAGACCATGAACACCGAACTGGAGCTTGTGGAAGGCATGCAGTTTGACAGGGGCTATCTTTCCGCGTATATGGCGACTGATATGGAGAAAATGATCGCCACGCTGGAAAACCCGTATATTTTAATTACCGACAAGAAACTTTCCAATATACAGGACATCCTGCCCATATTGGAGCAGATTGTCCAAAAGGGCGCAAAACTTCTCATTATCGCGGAAGACGTAGAGGGCGAGGCGCTTACAACCCTTGTGCTTAACAAACTGCGCGGCACGTTTATATGTGTCGCGGTTAAAGCCCCTGGTTTCGGCGACAGGCGCAAAGCCATGCTGGAAGATATCGCCGTGCTTACCGGCGGCCGCGTTATTTCCGAGGAAGTGGGCCTGGAGCTTAAGGAAGCCACTCTTGACATGCTTGGCACAGCCAAGACCATCAAGGTAGAGAAAGAGAACACGATTATAATCGACGGCGGCGGGGATAAATTCGGGATTAACGCGCGCATCGCCCAGATTAAATCGCAGATTGAGGAAACCACCTCTGATTTCGACAAGGAAAAATTGCAGGAGCGTTTAGCCAAGATGTCCGGCGGCGTAGCTGTTATTAAGGTTGGCGCGCCCACTGAAACCGAACTTAAAGAAAAGAAACTGCGCATGGAGGACGCGCTGGCGGCCACTCGCGCGGCGGTTGAGGAAGGTATAATCGGCGGCGGCGGTTCCGTGTATATTCACGCGATACCGGCAGTTAAGGCGGTTATGGGTGACCTTAAGGGTGACGAGCAAACCGGCGCGGCCATTGTGCTTAAGTCTCTTGAGTCGCCTACGCGTCAGATTGCGGATAACGCGGGTATCGAAGGCGCGGTTGTCATTAACAAGCTGAAGGAATCTTCCAAGGGTACAGGCTTTAACGTCTTGACCGAGGAATACGTCGATATGGTCAAGGAAGGGATTATCGACCCCACCAAGGTTGCGCGCAGCGCATTGCAAAACGCCACCAGCGTCGCTTCTACGCTGCTTACCACGGAAGCCGTTGTGTCTGATATTAAGGAGCCGGAACCCCCAATGCCAGCGGGCGGCGGCGGAATGGGCATGATGTAATAAATATAAGAAAAAACAGTCTCGCGTTCAGTCTCCTGAACGTGAGACTGTTTTTTTATTAAGATAATCATACCACCGGTCAAACCATGGCTAACCTTTCGTATTCAGCGCGCCAATTTATTGTCTGTATTGCACAAAGCAAATATACAAAACTAACAAATCGTCAAAAATACGAAAAAACCTATTGACAAATTAATATTAAAATTCTATTCTTATATTCATCATTAATTATTAATGATATTTTTTGTTTCTTTTTTTGAAATCGGTTGCATTAGGCTTATTTTATCAGTGTGTTTATACTCACACACGAAAACATCCGCTAAAAATCTTTCAGTGTTTTCGTGTGTGAGCAACCAACAACTGGCGCGAAAAACGCATTTCTTTTCACGCCTTAGGACGTGTTTGAAAACTTGATTCCGATAGTCGAGCTTGCTCGACGCAGCTCGAAATTGCGGCGGTTTTATTCGAAATTTCGCGCTTTAAGGAATTTTTAGACACGCCTTAGTATAACATTTGGGCTTAATTAGCAGACACATTTATTTCCAATAACATCAAAAAGCCTATATTTTATGCGGGAATTCAACCGCAATGGGAAATATGTGTCTGCAACTTTTGAAACACGCCGTTTATTTTAGTCTAAGACCGATTACAGAATTAGAACAGCTCTATGCTTTGGCCAAAGCGACATGGAGATTTGTAAGGAATCCAGCCGTAAGGGAGGGTGACATGAAAAGCTTAAGCTTGTTTGTAAGCAATGCAGTAAAGTATAGGACCCTGGTCATAATGTGCATTCCGGCGGTGGTGTTTTTTTTCTTGTTTTCATACGCGCCAATGCCAGGGGTTTACGTTGCGTTCACTAAGTTTAATTACGCGGATGGAATTTTTGGCAGCCCGTTTATAGGGCTTGAGAACTTCAGGTTTTTGTTCATATCCGGGCAGCTTGGCCTGCTGCTTAAAAACACTGTGCTGTATAACCTTGTGTTTATCGCTGTTGGCAATGTGACGGCAATGGCGGTGGCTATTCTGTTGAACGAGGTGCGGCTAAAGTGGTTCCGAAAGGTGAGCCAGAGCATACTGTTCCTCCCGTACTTTATTTCGGACGTGCTTGTCGCCCTTATAGTGTATAACCTGATAAACTATGACTTCGGGTTTGTTTCCAACTTTGTGCGCGGTATCGGCGGGGAAATGCCTAAAATATATTCCCTGCCCGGCGCCTGGCCCTTTGTTATTACCCTGGTGTATATCTGGAAAACAACGGGCTACAGCAGCGTCGTCTATTTCGCCGCGATAATGGGCATAGGCTCGGAAATAACGGAAGCGGCGGAAATAGACGGGGCAAACGCCTTCCAGCGCATACGGCGCATAACCCTGCCCTGCCTTAAGCCTACGTTTATTATACTGCTGCTGTTTGCGCTGGGCGGTATTATACGCGGTAATTTCAGCTTGTTCTATAACCTGGTGGGAAATAATTCTATGCTTTTTAACACCACCGATATTATAGAGACATTTGTATACCGCTCTATGCTTAATAATTTTAACTTTTCGCAGTCAAGCGCCGTCGGGCTGTTCCAGTCTGTTGTGGGCTTTGCCATTGTGCTGATTGTAAACGCCGTTATCAAAAAAATCGAACCGTCGGTGTTCCATTAAGGACAATGGAAATGCAAAAAAATTAACGGCGAATGTTTTTACACACTCGCCGTCATTCTGTGGGATTGAACTCTCCGATGTAAGAGAGGAATATGTGAACTTCCTGCGTTCGCTTGCTCCGCCTGTTGGCGTTCTCGAAAACACCCTCGTGGACGATAATCTTTTCAATAAATGTCCGCGCTATCTCTGCGGTCAGTTCCGTAACTTCCCCGTACTTTTCGGCAAGTTTCAGGAAACTTTGCACATTCGCCACTTTGCTTTTCAGTTCCTCAACTTCGGCGCGGAGCGTTTCGGTCGAAGCGGTAAGCGCGGCTTGCTCCGTTTCGTAGCCTGCAAGCATTTTGTTGAACCGTTCGTCACTCAGCTTGCCGTTTACGTTGTCTTCGTAAACGCGGCTGATAACGCGGTCGAGTCGGCGATGCGACGCTCCGCTTTGGCAAGCTCGGCGGCTTTGTGCTTTATCGCTTTCTCGGTGTCCTTATTCGCGGACTTGTTGACCTCGGCGATGAAGCGCTCTTTGTTGCCCAGAGCCAACGCAATAGTCTCCTGAATCTTCACCAAAGCAATTTGCGCGATAGCCTCGCGCCGTATAGCGTGGCGTGTGCAGTGGTCGGTTTCGTAAAGGCTGCGCGCTCTGTATTTGTTGCAAATGTAATAATCATACTGCTGATGAGCCAAAGCCAGCTTAGAGCCACAGTCTTTGCAAAAAAGCAGTCCGCTGAGTTCGCCCTTGTCGCCGCGCTTTGTAATCCGGCGGCGGGCGTCACGCAGACGCTTGGCGGCTTCAAACGTCTCCAAGTCCACGATGGCGGGATGGTGGTTTTCAATTTTCACCCACTCTTCTTCGGAGCGGATAATTCGCTTGTGGTTTTTGTATGACGGCGTGGTATGCTTTTGAGCAATGTACAAGCCGACGTAGGTCGGATTATCAATCAGATGGTGGATTGTCCGCCCCGACCAAATTGTAAACTCGCTCGGCGGTTTGCCGTCTTTCGTGTTTTTGTAATTGTTCGGCGTAAGCAAGCCGCGCGCCTGAAGCGTTCTCGCTATGTCGTTTCCGCTTTCGCCCGCAACCACCCGCCTGAAAATTTCCCTGATAACCTCGGCGGCTTCCTCATCCACCTCCCAGACGCTCTTGTCCTCCGTGACCGTATAGCCATACGGAGCGCGGCAGATTACCCGCCCCTGAACCGCCGCCGTATGCTTGGCGGCGCGTGATTTTTTACTCGCGTCGGCTACATAATACTCGTTGAAAACGTCTCTAAAGTCAGTTTTGGCAGGGTGTTTTCACCCTTGCCCTACAATCTTTTTGATTTTCTTATCCGCGGCCTGCAAGCTTTCCACCACGGACTGGTGCCTCACGCCCTCAATCTCGGCGATGCGGCGGGTGGTCAAGCCTTCGCCGAAGTGGAGGAGATAACGGCGGCGTTGCACGGCGGTCAGCTTGTCGAGAGCCTTCCACGCGAGAGGCTTCAGCGTTTCGAGATAAGCCTCATGCTGCAAACGGTCGATGCGTTCCACGATTAAATCCTCCGGCGATTTGACGGAGCATTTGCCTTGCCCGTCCGCTTCATCAAGAGGCTCGGAGTGACGGGCTTCGGTGACGTCGAGCTTGTCCCACTCGTGAAAAGCGTCGTCGGACGCGGCTTTGAGCCGATAGAAGTCCTCTTTTGTACGGTCCGGCGATTCCTTCAGAAACTGTTCCAGCGTGACTTCCACAATCCCGTCGGCAAAGATATAAACAATCTTGTCGGGATGGAATTTGTTGTACGCCCATTCGGTTTTGTTGTTGAATTTCATAATATTTCCTCCTTGTGTTCGCCAATGGCGAATATGTTTAATGGGTTGTTGGTGTCGCCCATGCTCCTGTTCCAACTCGGAAAGCACGGACTCCGCGCCTTTGCTTGACGCAGGAACAAAAAAACGACAGGGCGATAGTCAAAATCTTGGGGATTCGACTATCCGCACTGCCGTCTGAGCGTTCTCGCGGATGGTTATTTAGTTGTTGTGTCTTTAAGCGGGCTGCGTTTCGGTGCGTTCGTGTATAATGTTCAATGTTCCGTCCGGGTTGGCGGTGATTCTGGTTACGCAGTCCTTGCGCTGAATCTCCACCACCTTGCCGTCCGCGCTGACGTCGCAGACACGCTTTTTGTTCAGGTCGACTATCGGTTTCATAGTTTTTCTCTCCTTCCTTCGCATATTTAAGTAGGCTTGTCTTTGCTGCGAACAATAAATCTCCGTCAAATTTTGAGGCAATGTGCCGAAAACAAAAATTTACGATTGACTTTTGGCGATTATTATGTTATACTTAAACATTAAATTGGATTCCGATTGGACGGTCGGTTAGCCTGACGGCTTGTCCGTTTTATAAATATAATTTTACTGATGGTAAATTTGGTTGGCTACAACCCTGCGCTTTGAAATGTCTTTGGTTCGGCTTTGAAATGCGGGCAATCCTTTGTTTGGGCTTTGGTTTGTGGGAAAGGATGGATAAACGATGAAATTCTGCTTCGGAACACTCGCGGGCGTGCTGCTCTTATGCGCGAACAAAGGCGTTAGAAAGCTGACGCTTTGCAATGTCTTAGTGAAGTCCGTCGACCGCGACTGCACACTGACAAGCAACGCGGTGACTTCGCTCCTGCAATGCGCGGCGAACCTGCCCGACGGCAAGAGCAACAGCCTCGGCAACGTCATCTCCGGCGGCAAGGACGCAGACCCGGTTAAGACCGCCGCGTACTTCTCCGATAAGGTCATAAAGGCTCTGCTTGACCCCAACAAACGCAAACTCGCCGTTCTCGCCATAACCGACCTAATCAGGAACGATGATGGCATTGGCGGGGACGTCGTGGTTGACCGTGTCGGCAGCAAAACAAAAAATGCCCTGCTTATGCAGAGCAGATTTGTGCTGTCGGAATTCCTCGCAGGCGTGTTCCTGTTCGCTACGCAAGTCAACAATATCGTCGGCAAGGAAGAATCCGACGCCGTAACGGACGAATATCTGGTATCTTTTGCCTCTCTTCAGGATACAATATCTTTTGTAGTACCCCCGAAGGAGAGTGATAGTATCGAGACCATATTAGAGGTGTTCGCGCCTTATCTTGAAAAAGCGAAAGACAGATACCAAAAGACAAAGACGCTGTTATACAAGGATGAGCCGAAGCTTTTTTACGACTTCTATATTCCGAACCATGTGGAACGCAGGATGGGGCGTGCGCAGAACGTTGACATTGCGGAAGTGACAGCCGAAAGCCTGACCGCCATTTCCAACTTTGTCATGCTCACAGGCGTCGGCGGGCAGGGCAAGTCGATGATGATGCGCCACCTCCTGCTTGACGCCGTGAGCAGCTACGCCAAGCTGCGCCGGATACCCGTATTCGTGACGCTGAAAGATTACGGCGGCGGCGCAGATAACCTTGCTGAGTTCGTGTACGGCAAGGTTGCGGCTCTTTGTGCCGAGGCGACGAAGGAAGCGTTCAGCCTCGCCCTTGAAAGCGGAATGTTTCTGCTGCTGTTCGACGGGCTTGACGAAATCGACTGCAAGCACGGCGCGAGTTTTGAGCGTGAAATTGAGGCGTTCACCGACCGCTACGCCAACAACAGCTTCGTTATCTCCTCGCGGCCGATTCAGTCGTTCGTGTCGTTCTCCCGTTACACCACGGTCAAGCTGAAGCCGTTCACGAAAGGACAGGCACTGGCGTTCGTGGACAAATCCGACTTCCGTCCAGATCAGCCTGAAATACAGTGGAAGTTCCGTGAAACGCTGGACAAATCGCTGTTTAAGACGCACCGCAGCTTTGCTGAGAATCCGCTGCTGCTCACGATAATGCTTTTGACGTTTGAGCAATACGCGGAAGTCCCGACAAAGATGCACATCTTCTACCGCGAGGCGTTCAATGCCCTGTCGGTCACGCATGACGCCACCAAAGGCGCGTTCAAGCGGGCGCTCCGGATGGGACTCAGCATTGACGAGGTGCGTGAGCGCGTCGCCGAGATTTGTTTCCGTTCCTACCGGGATGAAAAATACGAGTTTACAGCCGATGAGTTCACCGGGTATTTCAACAAAGCCAATAAGGGCGACAAAGCTGTCACAGCGGACGATTTCCTTTATGACTTGAGCCACAACCTCTGCCTGACATACTTCGAGAGCGGCAAGTACCACTTTATCCACCGCTCGTTTCAGGAGTATTTCGCGGCGCTGTTTATGTCCAAGCAGACGGACGAGTTCCTCGGCAAACTCGGCAGCTTCTTTGAGAAGCGTTCGCCGCGCGTATTCGCAAACAGCGCCTTCCCGATGCTCTACGACATTATCCAACCTAAGGTGGAACAGTTTATCTTCGTACCATTCCTTACTGATTTGTTCGCTCGATGCGACGCGAAGGAAGGTTACTGGACGTTCCTTGAAGAGATGTACCCATATATTTACTACAACCACGGCGAAGTGGACGAAAGCCCCTGCAATGACCCGCAATCATATATCTTGGAATTTATTCTGCGGCTCATCGACTACAAACACACGCTCACGCCAGATGATTTGCCGTTTTATGAGGAATTGGTGGATGAGGAAGTTGCAGAAGATACCGCCCCTCTGCTTGTGGAAAAAAGGGACAGCGACGGAAACGTGGTGGAAGCGGCGGTAGTGCAATGGCCGTACTATGACTTGGAAGAAGGAGAGTATCCGCCAGACCCGGAAGTGATAGGCTATAAGTTGGAACTGGATATTGAAGCTGTCCGGCAAGAACCTGATAAGTACGCTGAACTGCTTAAGATATTAAACGACGACAGCTTTATATTTAAAGCGGAATACAATGCCGGCAGGGCTTATTTGGAAAGTCTGAAAGGCGAGATACAGCAACGACGGGACGATTTAAGCGAACTGCTGTAAACGCAAAAAAGGCCGCCAAGCCGGTCTAAACAGACAGCTTGGCGGCCTTTTCGCATATTTTCCGCAAACACCACAATTTGTTCTTGTAAATCCGATAATTTAGGTGTATAATGAAATTCTAAGAACCGAACGAGAACGGGGGGTAATCCGATGAGCGTACAAGAGACTGTGAAAAATTCAGGCGGGGAGGTATTAAGTGACAATGATTTGAGCAATACTATGGTAACGGAAAATAATTCTATGGAGGTAACCTTTATGCCAGAAGCCGAGAACAA
>JAISYE010000187.1 GCA_031297485.1 Clostridiales bacterium | reverse complement strand
ACCTTGAGATGTATGTCAAGACGGCAGAACTTTTTATCAACCGCCTCCGGTATGATTTCAGTGTTGAGGATTACGAACTCCTCTATCGCCTTTACGGGTATCTTCAAGACTGCCGCGACTAAGCGTTTCAGCAGGTGTTTATACTTCACGAACGTCATCTTAAACAAGATGTCGGACTTAAACGTATACTTGAGTTTCCTCATCGTTACAGTTCTCCTTGTGTCACAGTATATACCGCGAATAGTTATACTCACGAACCTCGGGATTTGCCGTAAGATACTAAAAATTGTACTCATTTGCCCTATATCATAGACTCGCTTCGAGCGTTTGTCAAGAAAAAATGCTTCTTAGGGCGTGTTTAAAAACTAGATTCCGATAGTCGAGCTTGCTCGACGTGGCGCGAAGCGTCAGCAAGCTCGACTATCATTGCGGCGGTTTCATTCGAAATTTCGCGCTTTTAGGAATTTTCAAACACGCCTTAACTGGCCTTAGTGATTTTGTACTCTGTTCTGAAATAACCCTGCGTGCGTTTGCCATATAAGGCATCATTACTGCCGTCCGCGACGACCGCGCCCATAATGTCAATAGAGTATTCGTCCGCTTGTATCTCATTAAGGTCGATACTGGCGAAGAAGAAGCCGTTTATCGCGGTATTTGTCGCGTAGACGTACACATTCCCGCTTTTGCCACGCAGCACGACCTGACCGCCGCCGACCATGTAAGTCTCGCCATTGAGCAGAATCATGCCGTCCATAATAAGGCGACTGCCCTCACGGTGTATATCGCGGAACTCCGCGGACAATTTACCGATATAGAAATTAGGGGGCGTAACATCCACAAGGCGTCTGTTAACTTCGTCCGTTCCGAGCCGTTCCCCTTTTGCCGCGCCCAGTCTATAGTCAAAACTCGGGGCAGAGTACAGCGGCATACGTTCAGCCTGGTAAGTTTCAGCGGAATTGTCCGGCGGTATTTCGCGGACAGCGACTTCAAAGACGGCTTCGCCGCTTTCCGTAACTTCGACAATACGGGACCGGGTGGCCGTAGTTCCAAACACGCCGCCGAGAATATCATCCGTCGGCGTTTCCCCTTGCCGTACCTGCCCTCCGCAGTCGATGAGCCTATTCCCGGTTATTGGCAAATAGTCGGCGTCGCCGAGGAAAGTCGCATACATATCTGAGCCGCGTTCCTTACCGTATTCCCAAATTTGCTCAACAGTTTTTTCCCGTTGGTTTATACGGAACTGTACGCCGCGGGAATAGTTGTTTTCTGGCAAGACCGCGCCCTCCTTGGTAAAACTTTTGCTCTGTCCATTGTCGAACAGCAGCAAGTCGATTGTATCAGGGTCGCTGTCAAAATCCGGCAAAATTTCGGGTTCGTGCTGGCACCACTGCCACTCAAAGCCGGCGCCCACAGGCGTAAGCAGGTACTGCTTCAGGAACCGCGCGGCCTCGCTGTCGTAGCCTTCGCGCGGGCCTAGAATCCAGTTAATCTCCGAGGTATCCGCGTTTATGGAGATTACCTGGCTCTGTGTAGGTGAAGATACGATAATCGCGTTCCCAGTTTCGTCGTAAATAGCGGTGTTGGTATGCATCCAGTCAATGTTCAGCACATTTTTAACATCCGGGTGAAAGTGGTGGTACGGGTCCCGGGTTTCGTCAATAATGCCGCGGAAATCATACTCTTTTTTAACGCCGCCTGTCTCCCTGTCAACAATAATCACAACGTCCTCACGGGTGCCCGTCTGGAACATATAGGCATTATTGGACACACACAGAAAATCACCGTTTGGCAGTTCGCGTATATTATGATGTACGCCGTTCGGGACTTCGTATTCCTTGAATATTTTCCCAAGCCAGTTAAATTCAAATAATGACTTCATATTATACGGCAATTGCCTGTATTCGTCGCCAGTGGCGAGATAGTTGCCGTTTTCCAGCCGGATTACAGCGGTGCCGTGTGCCATCCGCGTGTTTGTCAGATAACCGCGGACTTCGGCGTTGCTGTCCACAAGCGCTGTATACGAATGTTCAAAGCACGGGATAAACAGCGTTATTCCAGGCTCCATTTCCGCGGGCTGTGACGTCACAAGGCTGTATGACTGGAAGTCAGCCGGCAGCGGTTCGGTCGTGATTGTCAGTTCCTTTGTCTCTATATCACCGCCGCCGTAGTCGGCCGCAAGCGTAACGATGTTGCCGCGCCCGGCGTACAGCCCGATTACCGGGATTTCCGCGCGGCCGCTTACCCGCTTTGCCTCGTAGCCGAAGGTGCTGTACTCGTCGTCGCCCTGTACCATGACGCTTACGTCCGCGGGTTTGTCCGTCTCAAACATTACCAGCGCGGAAAGCGGGTTCATGCCATAAGGGTCCAGTATCACATACGGGTCTCCAAAGGAATATTCGGCGGCGTTATAGTCCGCGAGTATCTCTGCCTCACGTTCAAATTGCGCGGTCAGAATGTCATATTCCGGCACCTCGGTCAGCCGCGCGAGGGATTTCTCCGTCGGGCGCACAAGTACGCCGGAGCGTATCACGGCGAATCCCGCTGCCGCGAGTGTGATAATTACCGCAAGGCAGATTAAGGCCGTTTTAATCAGCTTTCTCATTGGCTGTTTCCTCCTCTGTCATAGACGGTTCAGTTTCCCTTGGGGCTTCTTTTTCCTCCGCCTGTTTTTCCGATTCTTCCAGCGCTTTAACCGCGGCTTCCCGCTCCGCCTTTTCAAGCGCGCGACGCGCTTTACGCTCCCGCGACTTTTCAGCAAACTGGGCTGCCATAAGGTCAATCAATTTGTCAAAGACCCTCTCCGCCGAAAACATCGACAAGAACGCCGCCGCCCAGGGAAGAAGCACAGCGGATACGCACTGAAGCAGCATATATTTTACCAAGAATTGCAACTGGTTAAATACTCCGCCGTAACCGAGTATGCTCAAGGGTTCGCCGCTCCATTTCAGCCATGTTATCAGCATTGGCAATAAATTACACAGAAACGCGAAGGCTGCGAACAGGCCGATTGCTTCAAGCGGCGGGATTTTTTTTCTGTCCGTAATATTCATATAGTACAGCCCCGCCAAAAATCCCGGCGCCAGTATGACCAGCAAAATAAGTATATGTGCCATTTTAGTCGCCCTCCTCGGTTATAAATCCGTATTTCATGAGAATGTCCCGCGGAACAAGGTTAATCGTGCTTTCGCCTACGCGCAGGTCGTTGTCCGAGTTCCGATACAGCGGTTCCCGGTAAGCCCTGTACTCGTACAGCGTGCTCTTGGCGTCCTTGGTTGATGTATAGGCTTCCCACACCAGTTCGCCGCTTTCCGACACCTCGCTTAAAATTGAGTGCGGCGGCGCGCCGCTTTCGATGATACAGCTGCCTATACGGCTGCCATTGTCCAGCAGAGCCACGTTGCCGCAGCGGCTGGCAAACCATTCGGCGCCTCTTTCCTTGCCGTATTGCCAGACTTGTTCGACAGTCATTGCCTTCTCGTCTATACGGTAATGCACAATGCGGGAGTAATTTTCTGGCGCGGCAGCTTCGTTTGCTTGAATCTGGCGCTGCAGTTCAAAGTCTTCCGCAAACCGCTGGTTGCCATTGTCAAACAGCATAATATCTTCCGTGTCAGGGTTTTCGTCAAAGTCAGGCAGCACAATAGGAAAATGCTGCGCGTGCTGCCATTCAAAATTATCGCCTGTAGGAGTCAGCAAAAACTGCTGCCAGTATGGCGACCAGGCGTAATGGCTGCCGAGAATCCACTCGATATCGCCTTGCGGCCAAGTAACTTTTGCCACTGTGCTTTGGTGCCGGCTTGAAATTACTATGCTGCCGTTATGGTAAGTGACCTTATTCATATGGAGCCAGTCCCAGTTTACACCCGCTTCGTTAGCTATCATCAGGGACATCCGGAAACGCTGTAAAATTTTGATGAAATCCAGATAGTTGACAATCTCGCCGGTCTGCGCGTCTAATTCCAAAACCACGTCTTCGCAGGTATCGCCAACTATTATGCCGCTGCCGGCCGAACTTGTGGTCAGAAGCAAATTGCCGCCAGGCATTTCTTCGATATCGTGATGTATTCCTACACCGCCGCTGGGGGCGTACCACAAGCGCAAATATTTGCCGAGCGTATTGCGTTCTACAAGCAGCGACTGGTTAGCGCTTTCCATAGGACATATATATGTGCCTTCCGAATAATTCCAATATGTCACAGCTGCTCCACGGTCGTTTATTATCCAACGGTAATCGCCGTTAATATCATAAGCGTATTTGTTAACGGAGGAAAAATTCAGGCCAGAGCTGTACTTATCAGGCTGCGCGGCGTAGGTTGTAATAACAAATTTCGCCAGACGTTCGGGCAGGGCGTCCGTGCGGATTTCAACGGAGGTGACCGATATCCGTCCGCTTTTGTCAACCGCCGTAAGTGTTACAGTGTTGAGCTTGTCGGCGTACAGGCCGTATATTGGCACAATATGTTTTGTGCGGTATTCGTCAAACTCAAACGCTATATCCGCCGCCGGCGTTTTGCCCTGGACAAGCACGGATATTTTCGAAGGTTCCGCGGTTTCAAACGCGGCTGCGGCTGTTAACGGAGCATATCCGTAAGGGTCAACAACTATCAGCGGGCCGCTGAATGTGTACGCGCCGCTGTCCAGTTCGGAAAGCAAATCCGCGTCAACAGAGGCTTGCTTTTCGATTTGTTCGTACACATACCGCAGTATTTCCTGAAAACCGTCTATGGGAGCGTTGGGGTCGGGCGTGGGTTCGGGTTCCGGTGTGGGGGTCGCGAGCGCCCGCACAGCCGAGAGTATCTCGCCGAGTATCGGGTCCAGTGACGCGGCGCTGTCTGCGGTCTGCTCCGGTTCTGGCTCCGCCAATGGCGCGGCTGTGGCTTCCGGAACTGTTTCAGGTTGAACTGGCGGCGCTGGTTCCGGCGCCTGCGGCTGCTCAACCGGCGGCGGCCCTTGCGCGGACGGCTCTGGGATAGTTTCGCGGCGCGTGAGCGCTCTAAAAGCCGCCGTACCGGCAATAAGCAAGGCTATCGCAATCAACGAAAGCTGTCCTAAACGTTTAGTTTTAGATGCCAAGTCAGCGTACCTCCCCAATGGATATCCTTATCTCGCCGTCCCCGCCGTCGTGAACAAGGTACAGCGCTCCGGCGCCGGCGGATACTTCATAGCAGGCCCAGCCCGTTTCCGCGCCGAGCGCTTGGTCGGTAGCTTTTAAGCGCGGCGAGTATCCGACATTATCCAGAAACGTGTCGTTTTCGTGCCGTTGATACTTGCCTCCGCTCTCGTCGAGGATGTACGTGTCTTTCCACGAGAACAGCGCTTTACCTCCTTGGGTTTTTTCAATGGTCAAAAACAACAGCAGGAACGCGCAGCCGTCTTTCGGCGCCGCGTTTACGGCGGACTGGCTTATCGAGCCGTCGTACTGGACCATATCAATTGTGCCGCTTAAACCCGCGGATGACTGAACGTCATTGACTGTCACGCGCCAGTATTGCGACTCCGCGGACGGCGGTCCGTCTGATGAGTCCTTATGCGCGGGCCGCGCGGAATTGCCGCCTCCGCCTTCTGCCGGCTGTTCTTCCGCGGACGGCGGCGCGGGTTCCGGCAATGCTTCTCTTTGCGCGGCTGCTGCGGGCCGCGCGCTTGACGCAGGCTCTTGGCCCGCCGTTTGCGGTTCTGAGTTCGGCGCGGTTGCCGCGGCTTGCGCTTTGCACCCTGCCAAAAAGGCCAGCAGTACAGCCAGCGCCAGCGCGGGAACTGTTTTTTTCATACTTAACCTCCTATGTTTTTGTCAAAAGGTGTACCTTTTGAGAAAGACGGCCTGCCGTTCTGCGCGTGCAAAAAATTCCAAAAAATGTTCTATACGTGAAAAATTTTCTTGCATTTGAAGGATTTTTGTGGTATAAAGTATTAAAAAGTGTGTGCTTATGGGTGATATAAGTACAAAACAGATCACAATCAAAAGGTACACCTTTTGACAGCGGATTACCGCCGGACCTTGCGTTGACGGCGGTGCTCGGCAAGCCGGCGGTAGAACGTAGACTCGCTTATGCCGCAGTGGGAAAGGACTTTGTGAAGCGGGATTTCCTTGCGCTCCCATCGTTTGACGAGTTCGCCAAAGCCGTCAGGGGCTTGCTTAACGGGCCTGCCCATATGAACGCCCCGTCGTTTGGCCGACGAAATCCCCTCGGCTTGGCGCTGCTTAATGTAACTGCGCTCCAGTTCCGCAACCGCGCCGAACACCGTCAGCATAAACTTGCCTGTCGGCGTGGTCGTGTCTATGTTTTCCTTTTGACTTATGAAGTCAACCCCTGTCGCGGCGAGCTGTTCCACGAGGTCGAGTAAATCACGCGTGTTACGGGCCAATCGGCTCACCGATTCGACAATTATGGTGTCGCCGCTCTTGACTGTCATTAAAAGCCGCTGAAGCTGCGGGCGGTTGGTGTCCTTGCCGCTGCGCTTGTCAATGAAAATACGCTCCGCCGGTATGCCGAGGGCGGTCATCGCGTCGAGCTGCCTGTCCTCGTTCTGGTCTGCGCTCGACACGCGGACATATGCAAATTCAGTTGGCTTTGCTGGTGGTTTAGTTGACATAATCTCTCCTCGTTTAGTTTGTAATTTTGGGCCTTTCAAAATTTGGGCGCGTTCCAGAGTATAATTTTTTTGCGCGCTCACGTCTTGCCTATTATAGAGAAAAGGTCTATACTGGTTAGTATACGGCGGACGGGCACAAATTTCAGTTCGCCCGTTTGCGGACTGCGGATGTGAAGAATCTAACTGTTCGCAGGATATGTCCGCGAAAGGATGCGAAAAAATGAATTCTTATAACAGCCGCCTTCAAGTTTCCGCCTCGCACATTTTATCACGCGGCGGGGAATATTTGCGCCGTCTATGTGAGTCTGTCCGCGCGGAATACCGTTTGGACCCCATTGGAATCGCGCCTGCTCCGCGCGGCTATTACGGGGAAACATGGAGGCTTGAATGTGAAGACCGCGGCTATTTTTTAAAGTTGGACTACACCACACATAAGGATGTCTATGCCCGCAGTTTTCTCATCATAGACCATTTGTGGCAGAATGGTATTAATTTCATCAGCCATATCGTAAAAACGGTTGACGGCCGGCTGTTTACAAATTTTGAGGGCGCGGTACTTGGAATCTTTGATTGGATCGATGGCACGAGTATTGAAACAGACGCGACAAAGCCGCCTGAGTATGATATGCTGGCGCGGGTTTACGCTGTTCCTGTAAATGACCTTGATATTCCACGCGCAAAATTTTCTGACGAAAGTGCCGAACGCTTTTTTACACTGTGGGAAGCATGTGACAGGGGCGGTGCGGTCGATAAGGTATTGGAGGGGCACAGGGGATTGTTGGAACAACGGGCGCGGAAATTGCGGCGCTTTGCTTGCGAATGTAAAAACGACACATCGCATTTCTATCTGACACATGGCGACGCGGGAGGAAATCTGCTTGTAAACGGGGATGATTATCGGATTATCGACTGGGACGACGCGCTTCTCGCCCCGCCCGAGCGGGACGCGTGGGTTATGTGCTGCAGTCCGTGGGCGCGGACTGCCTTCAATGAAGCGCTGAGGCGCCACAGAGTGGAATACGCGCTTCGCCCTGAGCGTTTGGCTTATTATTGCTATCATATGTTCTTTTTCTACCTCACCGCTTTCCTTGAGGGATTCACAAAGACGGAGCCTGAAAGGGAAATCAGCGAATATTTTGACGGCTGGATTGAGGAACGTATACATTGGGCGGACGGTGTGGAATCAGAGGTACCATAAATGTATTCGTTCGCGGCTATAACATAAAGGCGTTTATGTATGACTATGATAAGCGTACGAGGTTTGTCAAAGACTTTTGAATACTACAAAAAAGAGCTGGGGTTTAAAAATTCGATAAAAAACCTTTTCTACCGCGAAAAGCTTAGAGTTTATCCCCAATTAAAGTTTATTATGCAAAAAGGCGATAAATGAATAAAAAGGGGAAGAAGCAAAATGAAACAAGAAAATGAGTGCTAGAGGCAATATTCTACGTGCTAAGGCGTGTTTGAAAATTCCTTAGAGCGCGAAATTTCTAATGAAACCGCTGCAATTTCGCGCTGGAATCCAGTTTTCAAACACGTCCTAAGAACAGGGATACAATGGAAGCGCTCCCCCAAGAGTTTGGCTCATACGGATGGGTGGTAAGAATGGAAGCAAGAGGCACATACTAGTTGATGGAAACGGAGTGCCATTGTCCATAGTATTGACAGGAGCGAACAGGTATGAAGTTACGCAAATAGAAACAGTCATGGATAATATAGAAGTAGAGCGCCCTGAAATTGATTATTCGAAGGGAGCAACGGAAAATCTGTGCGCGGAAGGGTTACTACGGTGAAGCAGCGCTTGAAGCCATAGTGCTTAGAGGTTATATTCCACATGTAGTATCTCGTGGTGAAGAAAAGCAAAATATTGAAAACAATCCGGAATTTAAGGCATGTCGTTGGGTTATGGAAAGAGTTTTCTCATGGTTAAATCGCTTTCGCAAAATTCTTGTGCGTTATGAGAAATATGCTTTCACTTATATGGATTTATTACAACTTGCTTGTGTTTTTATCGCTTTTAGACAAATCAAATTTATTTAAGGATAAGCTCTAAATGTTAGTAAAGTAAGGCAGGTTTACGATATCCTTCTGGCTTACTATGCGCACAATCTGATTCGGCCGAAAACAATATATGTAATTGAAGAAATCATAGCGGAAGCAAAAAAATGCCGCCAAAAATGTAACAGCCAGAAATCGTGGGAAACTGTGTCATGTGAAATGACGCGGCTTCCCACGGTTTTTTACTTTGCCGCGCGTTAAACTGGCAGCGGAAACCGCGGCGCATGGAATGGATACAACGTATAAGTGCCTGCGGGAACTTTGTATTGATATCGGGTGTTCGTTCAGAGGCGCAAGTTTATGCTTATTTGAGTGCGCGTGAAGCGCAAGAAGGGGGCTGCGTCGAGCAAGCTCGACTATCGGGGACGAGTCCCCAGCGGGGTTTGGGGCAGAGCCCCAAGGTCTTAAGGTTTTAGTGTTTTGGCCTCTGAATAGACGCGATATCGGATTGCGCGCCCATTACTTTTTAATTTATTTTGTTGACAAAAAAAATTGATATGTTAAATTAAAGGAAGAAATGAAAAATTTTTCAATTTATATAAAAAGGAGTTGTTGATGATGATTGCCTGGGTGAATGTAAGTTTAAAACTGAAAAAATCTGGAATAAATCAGGAGGATACAAACCTTGAGTTTAATCCACACAAAAGACCTCACCAAAACTTTCCGAATCTTCGAGAAAGAGCCAGGCCTCACCGGCAGCGTCAAATCACTGTTTAACCGCAAATTTATTGACAAAACCGCTGTGGCGAATTTTGACCTTTGTGTCGAGCAGGGGGAATTTATCGGGCTTATCGGGCCGAACGGCTCGGGCAAGACGACGCTGGTCAAGATGCTGACCGGCATAATCGCGCCCTCCTCGGGCGAGATTTCCGTGCTCGGCTTTTATCCGAACAAACTGGAGACTTTGTTTAAAAAGCAATACGCTGTTGTCATGGGTCAGAAGAGCCAGCTTTTTTTTGAATTAACGCCCATGGACACCTTCCGGTTGTTCAAAGAGCTTTACGGCATCCCGGAAAAAACCTACAAGCGCAACGTGGACGACTTTGTGGAATTGTTTGGCGTTTCGGAACTTCTGAACGTTCAGGTACGGACGCTGTCTTTAGGCGAACGGATGAAACTGGAGCTTATTGCGGCGCTTTTACACAACCCGGGCTTGTTGTTCCTTGACGAGCCCACTATCGGCCTTGACGCGGCGACCCAGCGGAATATGCGCGGCTTTTTGCGCGAGGTGAACAGCCGGAAGTCCACGACAATAATCCTTACGTCTCATTATATGGAAGATGTGCGGACGCTCTGCCCCCGCTGCGTCGTCATAAACGGCGGCAAAAAAATCTATGACGGCGGGACAGACAGCCTGTTTGACATGTATCAGTCGCGGAAAAAGATTACAATTACCTTCGGCCGCGAGACTGATTTTATACCTCCGGAAGGCGCGGAAACGCTGGAGCGAAGTCCGTACAGGGCGGTCTTTATCTTGCCGAAGGACCAAGCCGGTAAAATTGCGGCCCAGATAACGCGGGATTATGACATCGCCGATATCTCCATTGAGGAAGAAGAAATAGGAAAAACCGTCGAGAAGATCTACGCGGCAAAGGGCCTTAATAATGAAACGGAGGCTGGCGCGTGAGAAAATATATGGAAGTAGCCAAGATATTTTTCAAGACGCAAATAGTATACCGTTTCGACGTGTCCCTGACGGCGCTTTCGGTAATTTGGCGCGTCATGTTCGCCTATATTATGTGGGGCGCGATATTTGACGGGCGCGAAACTGTCGGCGGGTTCACGTTTCAGGCCATGTTAAGCTATTACGTCATAAGCTCGTTTCTGGCGGCTATTGACACCGCCGGGGTCAGCGGCGAGGTTTCGGCGCGCATACGCGGCGGAACCTTTGCCAAGTACATGGTAATTCCGACCCATCCGCTGAAACATTTTTTAGCGCAGACCTTTGGCGCGGCAGGCTATTACGCCATATTTTCGATAATAGCGGCCATTGCCTGCGCTCTTTTGTTCCGCGTTGACATGATGTTTTCGGAAAATCCCGCGCAAATCGCCTTGGCTGGCGTAATGATTATCGCGGGAACAACCTTCATGGTAAGCTACCATTTTTTTATTGGCATACTCGCGTTTAAATTTCAGGACGTGGGATTTTTTCTGCATCTGCAAGGCTCGGTTATTGAATTCGCGACTGGCGCGGCTGTGCCGCTGGCGCTTCTGCCGGTAAACGCGCGCGCTGTTTTGCGTTTTCTGCCGTTTACCTATGTGACATATATGCCCGCCATGCTTATAACCGGCCAGGCGGAAGCGTCGGAAGGGGTTTTCGGCCTTTCGGCTCTCTGTTGTTGGGCCGCGGTAATGGCGGTTATTTGCTGTTTTACCTACAACCGTTTAAGAGTAAGATTCGACGGGGTGGGCATATGAAAAATTTACGGTTTATTTTGTTGCTGCTTAAGCTGAGGCTCTCCCATATGATGGTGTTCCGGCTGAGTTTCTTTGGGGCTTTTTTCGCCGACGGCACGCTGTTCCTTATGCAGCTGCTGTCCTTTTCCGTTATTTACGGGCAAGTAGACGCCATAGGCGGTTGGAGCCGGGGGCAAATGCTGGTTTTCGTCGGCACGTTTTCGATGATTAACGCTATTAACATGACGGTGTATTTTTTCGGTTTGATTAATATACCGGAGCTGATCAGGGGCGGCGGGCTTGATCTGTATATAACTAAGCCTGTGAACCCGTTGTTCAGGCTGACCTTTGAAAACGCCGACCCGGGTTCGGTTCCGCTCTTGTGTCTTTCCGGCGCTATTATCGCCTACGGCCTGTCGGTTGAAGGCGCCCCGCTTACCGCGCCTCTTATCGCCGGATATGTGGCCTTTGTGCTTATAATGACGCTGCTGTATTACGACATGGAGCTTATTTTGCGGACAATCCCGTTTTTCGTTATCTCTGCCGCCGCAATCGACAGGCTTGAGGGCGACTTGCTTACGCTTAATTTCAAAATCCCCGGCATTATTTACAAGGGCGGCTTCAAGATTTTATTTTACTTTATTATGCCATACGGAATTATGGCCACAGTCCCAACCCAATTTGTTACAAAAACTTTGACGCCTGCCGGACTGGTTCACGCGGTTTGCGCCGCCGCTCTTTTCACAGTGTTCGCGCTGTGGTTCTGGCGGTTTGGACTGAAACATTACAAAAGCGCTATGTAGCCCGCTGGAATTCGCTTCGCCCTGTCGGGCGGGGCATAGTCGCAAACTTAAGGCTTGGGAAGGGTCAAAAGATTAAGACCAACGGATACTTCACCGTTAGGGGCCAACGAACAAACCATCGTTAGGCCCCAAACCCCGCAGCGCTTTTGATGCGGGTACAGCCTTTTTTAAGAAAAGGGATTGTTTTTTTCTTAAGGCGTGTTTGAAAACTTGATTCCAGCGCGAAGCGTCGAGCAAGCTCGACTACCATTGCAGCGGTTTTATTCGAAATTTCGCGCTTCAAGGAATTTTCAAATACGCCTTAGCTATAGATATAAATCCCCCTTTCGCAACTCCGTTTTTTCGGCGATGGTTCCAACCTCAACAGTTTTTCGGCAAGACCCATTCCAATGCAAGAGCTTCTTTATAACACGGTAAACATCCAGTTCACGCCGAACTTGTCGCGCAGGGAACCATGGGAGGCGGAGAAAAAGGCCGGCGCCAGGTCCATATAAACCTCGCCGCCGGCTTTAAGTATATCCCACGCCTTTTGCACATAGGCGGAGTCCGGCGTAGTGACGGATACATACATATTGTCCCCGTGGGTGCTGTGATCGTAAGAATCAGCGCACATTATTTCCTCGCCGTCAATGGCCAGCTTGGCGTGCAGCACCAATTTCCGCCGCGCCTCGGAAACGGGAAACGCCGGGTCCGGCGGTATATCTCCGTAACGCGTAATTTCTGAAACCTGCGCGTTAAAGGCGGCTTTGTAACATTCCAGCGCCTCGGCGCAGCTGCCGTTGAACATAAGATAGTGGCCTAACATTTTTTCCTCCTGTTGTTTTTTATCGCGGGATAATCCCGTCTAATGGTGTTCTGCAAAACATTGCAGCACATCTTACATTATTTCCTCCGCAATTGCAAATTGCATAAATATGTATCAAATTGTATAAGTGAAACGCAAACAGCCAAACACAAACATATTTACAAATGCATAAATATGTGTTAAATTGAATAAGCAAACCTACAGAGAGCACGTTCTCAAGGGCTGTGCTTTCTTTATCAGGATTCATTTGGACATCCCCATCCAAATGTGGAAGGTGAAACCTATGAAAATTTTGCGGGTAACAACCCAGCCTATCTCTGTGCCCTTAAAGCGTCCCTTTGTCACGGCGCTGCGTTCCGCCGCGGCGATAGAAAGCGTCCTGATCAGGGTGGAGACGGACGGCGGTGCGGAAGGGCTTGGGGAAGCGGCGGCTACGGCGGCGATTACAGGGGAAACGCGCCAAAGCATCGCGGCGGCGGTGGAGGGTCATATTGCCCCGGCAATCGCGGGGCGGGATATACTGGCCTTTGACGATGTGATGCGGGCGCTGCGCGGCTGCATAGTCAAGAACACCTCCGCTAAAGCGGCGGTGGATATGGCGCTGTACGACCTGCTGGCCCAGCGCTTGGGCGTGCCCCTGTACCAGCTTCTGGGCGGCGCCAGAAGCAGCCTTGTAACAGACGTGACAATCAGCCTGGCGGATACGCCGCGGATGGTTGCCGACAGCTTGGCCGCTGTGGCGGAAGGCTTTTCCATTCTCAAGCTGAAAGTGGGGCGGAGCGCCGCCGGACAAGCCGCGGAACCCTGCGGGGAAGCGCGGAAAGTGGCGGAAATACGCGCCGCCGTCGGGCCGGAAGTGGAGCTGCGCGTGGACGCCAACCAAGGGTGGCTGCCCAAGGAAGCGGTGCGTATTATCCGCGCCATGGAGGACGCGGGATGCGGCGCCTCGCTGGTAGAGCAGCCTGTGCGCGCCGGGGATGTGGACGGCCTGCGGTTTGTCACGCAAAATGTCTCCACGCCCATATTGGCGGACGAGGCCGTGTTTTCCCCGGCTGACGCGCTGGAAATTCTCCGCACCCGCGCGGCGGATTTGATTAACATTAAACTGATGAAGACCGGCGGTATTCACCAGGCGCTGGCGGTATGCGCTATGGCGGAAAGCTATGGGGTGGCCTGCATGATGGGCTGTATGCTGGAAAGCCGGCTGGCGGTCTCGGCGGCGGCGCATCTGGCGGCGGCTAAAGGTGTGATTACCATGTGCGACTTGGACGGCCCAAGCCTGTGCGCCTCGGACATTTACGAAGACGGAACGCCGGTGGGGCCGGAGCCTTCGTCTGCGGACGGCCCGAAATTCAAGAGTCAGGACATTATTATGGGCAGTTCCCCAGGCATTGGTGTCCGGCTTATGCCGGAATAACGCGGCGGACGGAATTTACAACAGGCTGTTCGCCGCTCATTACAAAGGGAGGATTACAGATGAAACAATTCATATCAATTGTACTATGCGCGGTGCTGGCGGTTGTCACGCTGGCAGGCTGCGGCAGCTCCGGTCAAACTCCGGCGGGAGGCCAGGCCGCGGCCCCCGAGGAAGAATATCGGACTCTTTACGCGTCCGAGTATACAACGCTTAATTACTTAATCACAAGCACCACCTACGAAATGAGGGCTGGGGTCAACATGGTGGACAGCCTTACAGAGCACGACATATACGGCGTTATACAGCCGTCCCTGGCCGAAAGCTGGACAGCCAACGCGGATAACACTGTATGGACTTTCAAAATCCGCCAAGGTGTAAAATGGGTGGACGTAAACGGCGCTGAAGTGGCGGAAGTCACAGCCCAGGACTGGGTGGACGCGGCGCGTTATGTAAACGACGCGGGTAACGCCAGCAGTTTGCAGTACATGTACGAAGGCATTGTGAAAAACGCGTCGGAATATTATAGTCAGACCGCGGACGAGCAGGACGCGGAGAAGGCCGTGGAGGACGGCAGCGCCGCCACTGCGGAGGAATACTACGAGGCCAGCGGCATCGACCCGTCCGCGTTTATCACCTTTGACGACGTGGGCGTTAAGGCGCTGGACGACTACACACTGGAATACACTATGGAAGCCCCGTGCCCGTTTTTCCTGTCGGTGCTGTCCTATTGCTCCTACATGCCTGCTTACGGCCCGTTTTTAGAGGAAATGGGCGGTAATTTCGGCCTGGATAACGAAAGCCTGCTGTATAACGGCGCGTATATTCTGACCGAGTATTCCCCTAACGAGAGGCATGTGTTCGCCGCGAACCCGACTTATTGGGACAAAGACAAAGTATACATTAAAAGAGTAGTTAGCACCTATAACGCGGACACCACCACCCTGGCGCCGACCATGCTTCAAAAAGGCGAGATTGACGAGGCCACTATAGGCGCGGATATATTGGACAACTGGATGAACAACCCCGACACCAGCAGCTTGGTGCGCCCGAGTATGCCGGTTATCTCCTATTCCTATTTCTACGCCTTCAACTTCGAGCCCCGTTTCGACGCCCAGTACGAGCCGGACAACTGGATTAAGGCCGTGAACAACGAGAACTTCCGCAAGGCCCTGCTGCATGGTTTGGACCGTTTGAAGGCCCTGGCTGTGCAGGACCCCTATAATCCGGAATCCCTGCTTAATAATACGGTCACGCCCAAGACCTTTGCCGTGGGCGCTGGCAAGGATTTTACGGCTTACGGGCCAATCAGCGCTATTTCCAGCGGCAACAGTTTCGACGAAGCCAAGGCAAAGGAATACCGCGACTTGGCGAAAACAGAGCTGGCTGCCGCCGGCGCCACATTCCCCGTTAAGGCGCTTATGCCCTACAATCCTGTGGTTACCAATTGGGCCAACGAGTGCCAGGTCGTGGAGCAACAGCTGGAAGCCTTGCTGGGTGCGGATTTTATAGATATTATCGTGGAGACTGGGCCGGAAACCGGGTTCCTTGGCGAAGTGCGCCGCTCGGGTAAGTACGCGTTTATGAAGTGCAACTGGGGCGCGGACTACGCCGACCCGCAGACCTGGACAGACCCCTTTGCCGCCGGCAACAGCTACAACTTTATGTATACTGACGCTGAGAAGGTTTTAAGCGATATTCCGGCTACCAATAAAACCGAGAGCACCCAGTCGCTGGTATCGGAGTATTACGCGCTGGTAGCCGCGGCCAAGAGCCAGACCAGGGACATTGCCGCGCGTTACGGGGCTTTCGCGTCCGCGGAAGCGTTCCTGATAGACCACGCGGTTATTATTCCGTTCTCTATAGACACCGACGGTTACGTTGCGACGCGCGTTGACCCGTTCAGCTCTATGTTCGCGCCCTACGGCATGTCCATGTTCAAGTACAAGCTGGTTAAGCTGCTCGACCGCCCCATGGATGCCGAATCCTTTAACGCCGCCTATGAAAAATGGCTGGGCGAATGGGCCGCGGCCCAGGAGAAAGCTGACCGTTAGCGCGGTGTTAGTGAGGCGAAGCCATTGGTGAAATATATCATAAAACGCGTGCTGCGCTCTGTGGTGACGCTGTTTATAATAATAGTCGCGGTATTTGTCTTGTTGCGGCTTATGCCTATTGAGGGATATTTCAACAACTACGATAAACTGACGCCCACTCAAATACGGGTTGGCCTGTCCAACTTAGGGTTGGACAGGCCGATTCATGTTCAGATAATTAATTTTCTGAAGAGTTTGGCCCGCGGCGATTTAGGTGTGTCTAACAAGTATCGTGTAAATTATCCTATAACAAAACTGATCGCGTCTAAGATGCCGCTTTCTATACAAATCGGGCTGATGGCTGTGGCGCTGGCGCTGGCTGCGGGCGTTTCGCTGGGTATCCTGATGGCCAAAAGCGCGGGCCGGTCCCGCTGGAAACTCTGGGACAAGCTGGGCACAGTGGTTATTGTGCTGGTGGAGGCCATTCCGGCGTCGGTGTATTACCTGTTTATACAGATATACGGCACGGAACTTCTGGGACGCCTGGTGCCCCTGCCCACACTGTTTGTGCGGGAGAACCCGCTTACATGGGTACTGCCGGTGTTCTCACTGTCCCTTGGGACAATGGCTTGGGCGGCCATGTGGGTGCGGCGCTATATGGTGGACGAAAACACGAAGGACTACGTAATGCTGGCGCGCGCGAAAGGCGTGCCGGAGGGGGCTATTTCCCGGCGGCATGTGTTCCGCAACGCTTTTGTCCTTATCGTGCAGGGTATTCCCACAACTGTTCTGCTGACGCTGATGGGCTCGCTGTATGTGGAAAGCCGCTACTCTATACCTGGTATGGGCGGCCTGCTGGTGGACGTTATCAAGCGGCAGGACAATTCCGTGGTCCAGGCGCTGGTGCTGGTCTATTCCACCGTGAGCATACTGGGCCTGTTGCTGGGCGACATAGCTATGGCGGCCCTGGACCCGCGCATAAGACTGGCAGGCAAAGGAGAAACCAGATGAAGAATCAAGCGAAGCGCGGGCCTGCCGGATACCCGGTCAGGGATTATACCCGCCTTTCCGAAAAGGAACTGTTTTTACCAGCTGAATACAGACCCGATGAAGCCGAGCAGGGCCTTTTTTCCGGCTACTCCTACTGGCGCAGCAGCCTGCGCATTTTCGTAAAAAACAAGGCGGCTATGTGCTTCCTGGCGCTTATTGCCCTGACGCTGCTGTTTACCTATATCCAGCCCTTCCTGCCGGACCAAAAGGACCCGGTGCGTATTTACAACGACGCCAGCGGCATGCAAATACGCAACGCGCCCCCTGGCAGCGAGTTTGTCTTCGGCACCAACGCCATAGGGCAGGATTTATGGAGCCGCACCTGGAGCGGTACGCGCACAAGCCTGTTTATCGGTTTTTCCGTGGCCTGCGTGGAAGCGCTGATCGGCGTGTTTATCGGCGTCCTGTGGGGCTACACGCGCAGGCTGGACTTCTTCTTTACGGAATTGTACAACGTCTTTGACAATATACCACAGACGCTTGTGCTTATTTTGATTTCGTATATCATGCACCCCAGCCTTACGACTATTATCTTCGCGCTATGTCTTACCGGCTGGCTTACAACCGCCAGGCTGATCCGCAACAGGGTCATTTCTATCCGCGACCGGGAGTATAACCTGGCGTCCCGCTGCCTGGGCACGCCTACCCGCCGCATTATTTTCCATAACTTGCTGCCCTACCTGGTGTCGATTATTACTATCCGCATGGCTATGGCTATACCCTTCGCAATATCCAACGAGGTGTTTGTCACCTATATCGGCCTTGGCCTGCCGCTGCAGATTCCGTCACTGGGCAACCTGATTGTTTCCGGCATCGACAAGATGATGTCGCCGGACCTGCGCTACCAGCTTATTTTCCCTACGGTCGTCCTGTCGATTGTTACGGTGTCCTTTTATGTAATCGGCAATGCTTTTGCCGATGCCTCAGACCCTAAGAATCACGTGTTTTAAGGGCGGAGGGATAGCCGCAAACTTATACTCGTGAACAAATACATTTGCCAAAGACCTAAGACCTTGGGGCTCTGCCCCAAACCTCGCTGGGGACTCGTCCCCAGACCCCTTCTTAAGTGCGTGAAGCGCGGTGGTTTCAATGTGGCAAATCTCAACGTTCGCGAGTATAAGAAAAAAATAAGCAATCCATTTTATTAGAAAGTTGTATTCCGCATAAAAATGCTGCACTAGCCGCCCTTAAGACGGGTCAAGGGGCGAAGTCCCTTGCGGGGGTTTGGGCGCCCCCCCCCCAAGGTCTTAATCTTTTGACCTTACCCAAGCCTTAAGTTCGCGCCCATGGTGCTTATTGTGCGGATTAAAACAAACAAAGGGATAAATAATGAATGATATTATATTGTCTGTTAAAAACTTAAACGTGGGGTTCAGCCTGCGGGGCCAATACTTGCGGGTGGTGCGCGACGTGTCCGTTGACCTGGCCCGGGGCGAGACCCTGGCCATAGTGGGCGAGTCCGGCTCGGGGAAAAGCGTGTTTTGCAAGTCATTAATGGGGCTCCTGGACAATAACGGCCGCGTTACCGGCGGCGAAATCTTGTACGAAGGGCGCGACCTGGCGGACCCGCAAACCAATTGGCGCGCCATACGGGGCCGCGAAATCGCCATTGTCATGCAGGACCCTATGACAAGCCTCAACCCGCTGCTTTCCATAGGCAAGCAGATTGTGGAGGCTATCAGCCTGCACCAGAACCTTTCCGGCAAAGCCGCGCGTGAGGCTGCCATCGGTTATTTGCGCGACGTGGGCGTTTCCGAACCGGAACGGCGCTTCCGCCAGTACCCCCACGAATTTTCGGGCGGTATGCGCCAGCGTGTGGTCATTGCCATCGCCATTGCCTGCCGGCCTAAAATCCTCATATGCGACGAGCCGACTACCGCTATTGACGTTACTATTCAGGCCCAAATACTGGACCTGCTTAAACAGCTGCGGGGCAAGTATAACCTGACGACCATCTATATTACCCACGACCTGGGCGTTGTGGCCAACATAGCGGACCGCATCGCCGTAATGTATGCCGGGGACTTTGTGGAAATCGGCGGGGCGGAGGACGTATTTTACCGGCCCCAGCACCCGTACACCTGGGCGCTGCTGCGCAGTATGCCCCAGCTGTCCGCCAAGGGCGAGGACCTGTTTTTTATTGAAGGCTCGCCGCCCAATCCGGCGGTGGAAATTAAGGGCGACGCCTTTGCCCTGCGCAACCCCCGCGCGCTTAAAATTGATTTCGTCACTAAGCCGCCAATGTTCCAGGTCACCCCGACGCACATGGCCCGTACATGGCGCTTGGACCCGAGGGCAGAGTCTTGGTCGCGTTCAGAAGCGGACGGCCCGAAGCCCAGAGCCTCCCAAACAGGCGGAATTACCGCTCCGCCGTGCGCCGAACAAGAGGTTATTCTGGAAGTCCGGAACCTGACGGTCAGTTTCGTCAAAGGCAACTATCGGCTGGACGCTGTTAAGGATGTGAGCTTCCAGATTTATAAGGGCGAGACCTTTGGGGTCGTAGGGGAATCCGGTTCAGGAAAAACTACCCTGGGCCGGGCGATTCTGCGTATTTATGAACCTTCCGCCGGAGCGGTGTTTTTCAAAGGCAGGCAGATAAGCGGCAAGATAAGCAAGGCGGAGGATATGCGGCTTACCCGGGCGATCCAGATGATTTTCCAGGACCCGATGTCCAGCCTGAACGAACGCGCCAAGGTGGAGGCTATTGTGGCGGAGGGGCGCTTCAATTTGGGCGGCAGGGATATTGACATGGGTGAGGAAGTGCGGGCGGCCCTGGCGGAGGTAGGTTTGCGGGCGGATTTTGCCGACCGCTTCCCCCATGAGTTTTCCGGCGGGCAGCGTCAGCGCATAGGTATCGCCCGGGCCATGATTATGTCCCCAGAGTTTATTGTGGCGGACGAGCCGATTTCTTCCCTGGACGTATCTATCCGCGCGCAGGTGCTTAACCTCATGAGCCGGCTCCAGCGGGAGAAAGGGCTGTCCTACTTATTTATCAGTCACGACCTGTCTGTTATGCGGTATATCTGCGACCGCATAGCCGCCCTTTACCGAGGCGTCATGGTGGAACTGGCGGATACGGAGACCCTGTTTACGCGGCCAATGCACCCATACACCCGCTCGCTGCTGTCGGCTGTTCCGCAGCCTGACCCTGCGCTGGAACGTGGTAAAACCTTGATTACATACGACCCAGGTATGCACGATTACGCGAGCGGCCAGCCGTCCTGGCGCGAGGTGGAACCCCGCCACTTTGTGCGCTGCAGCGACGCTGAGTTTGAAGAATATTCTGATATGTACAAGTGAGCTGTGAATATGGATGATATAATAAATGCGATGAATAAGGAAATCCTTTCGCTGATTGCGGCCGAAAGCGGCGAGGCGGGCGTGCTGTGTCAGCGTATCGGCGATAAGGCTCCCTTTGTGTCCGTGGCGGCCGGGCGCCGGTTTACGTCGGCGTCGGTGATTAAGGCGGCGGTTTTGCTTACCCTGCTGGAATACGCGCGGCTGGGGCGGCTTTCGCTGGAGGACACCCTGCAAGTGCGGCAGGCGGATATCCTGCCGGACAGCGTCCCTTTCGAGCATGGCCCGCGGGCGGCGGCTTTGCGAGAGCTGGCCGTGTGGATGATTACCGTGTCTGACAATACCGCTACCAACGTGCTGATTGACGCGCTGGGCATGGACGCGGTAAACGGCTATTGCGCCAAGCTGGGAATGCGTCAAACCGCGCTGAGGCGTAAGATGCTGGATTTTGAGGCTCGGGCGGCAGGGCGCGACAATACCACGTCGCCGGAAGATATGTTTCTGCTGTTCGAGCGGCTGTTTGCGGGCGATATTCTGACGCCGCGGCTGCGCGGTGAAGCCATTGACATACTGCGAAGGGTGCGCGACGGCGAGAAGTTCAGACGTTATATTTGGGAGTCTATTCCTATCGCGCACAAGACCGGCGGGCTGGAGGGCGTTTCCCATGACGCGGGCGTATTTTCCTTTGAAGCCGGGGATGTTTATGTGGGCGTGTTTGTGGAACACAGCGGCGCGGCGGAGGGCAGCCCGCGTCTTATAGGGCGCGTCGCCCGAATGGTGTGCGATTGTTTTACGCGGCGCGGTTAGCCTGTTTTCGCCGCGTTCTTTGCGGAGAAAATTCCGAGCGCGAGAATTGACGGGAGGATGTTTTATGCGGCTGGCAATTTGTGTGCGAGACATTACGCCGCTGTACGTCCAGCCTTCCGAGTCATCGGAACTGGCGGACGAGGCGCTGTACGGCGCTGTTTTGGAGATTTTGAGCGAGGCTGAAGGCGGGTTTGCGCGGGTGCGGACCCAATACCGGTATGAGGGGTACACGCTGCTGGCCCCGCTGCTTGAGGGCAACGGCAAAGTGGAGGCATGGTCCGCGGCGCCCAAGTGGACGGTATGGGCGCCGTACCTGGATGTTAAGCGCGGGCCGCGCGTTCAGGACCAGACAATCGCGTGCCTGACCCGGGGCGGGCTGCTGGAACGGCTGGAATCCGAAGAAATCCTTGAGGACGGGTATATACAGGTTGGCCTGGCGGACGGGCGCCGTGGGTACATCCGGAAGCCCTGCGCGGAGCCGCAGATTACTGCGCCGGCGCAAGATGAGGCGGCGGGGCGGGCGGCTATTATACGGGCGGCAAAAACCTATATGGGCGTGCAATACCGGTGGGGCGGGCGTTCGCCCTTGGGCATTGACTGCAGCGGGCTGACCGGCACTTCCTACTTCCTTAACGGGTATACTATTTATCGGGACGCCGAGTTGCGGGAAGGCTTTGACATGCGCGAGATTCCCTTTGATGAAAAAAAGCCGGGGGACCTGATATTTTTCAAAGGTCATGTGGCTATGTACCTGGGCGGCGGCATGTTTATACATTCCACGGCCAGCCCAAGCGCCGGCGGGGTCGTGCTGAACAGCTTTGACCCCGCCCGGAGCGACTACCGCGGGGATTTGCTTGAGAAGGTTGTGAAGACAGGGAGTGTGTTTTAAGTGTGCCCCTACCCAGGGAGCACTGTAATCGTGGTTGCGCGTTAGTGCGGACAAGCGTTGTAGGGGGCGAACCTAACGGTGATTTGTCCGTTGGTTCGCCCGTTACTTACGGAAAATTTCAACGTTCGGGGGATGAGTTTGCGCAGGCGGCAGGCACCCTCGTAGGGAGCGTCTGCCTGATTAAACGAATCCGAAAAGGTAATTAGTGGACGATAACGGTGTAGCCGTTGGTTTGATGATAGCCAGATAATGCTGACACTCTCACGTAATAAGTTCCAGCTTCAAATGCTTCTTTGTCTGTGTTTGTTTTTACGTCAGGACAATTGATGTTTTGTTTCAGTAAGTTTCCACCGCTTGCGTCTATAATTTGTATAGTCCAGCAATAGTAGTTACGGTCCACAAAACTATAGGTAAATTCGATAGAAACTTCTGACTTTGACGTGATATTCAATACAAAGTAATTTAATATACTTTGAATGGGCATAAATTTCAAAAGCGCGGAATAAAAATTTTATTGCGCGCTTTTGATCTATATGGTAGAATGGCTTGAGACTAAATACTAAGGTGGAGGGTTATGTTATGAGCGTATTATTTATTATTCTGTCCATTCTTTTTATAATATGCACTCTTGCGCTTGTCACAATTATATTAATGCAAAAGAAGCGCTCGGCAGGGCTGGGCGGTTTGTCCGGCATGGGCGGTTCGCAGACTTATTGGGACAGAAACAAAGGCCGCTCGTTGGAAGGCGTCTTGGAGAAATATACAAAGGTAGGCGGCGTCCTGTTTTTTATTCTTTCGCTGGCGCTTTGCATAATTAAGTAATTTTTTAAGCGATGTCAACAGGTTAAGGATTTTCGAGTTGACACGGACGAACGCAGTTCGCCCGTTTAACCTGTTGACATTGATTTTTTAAGAGAAGATAGAATCTTCTCTTTTTTTGTTTTGCCGTTTCAATCCACATCCGGGTGGGTCCCAGATGACCCTAATAGATTGCATATTAGGGTTCAGCGTTATAAGAGCAGGATGGCGGCAAGAAAGCAAGTGTCGAACACCCACCCAAATTTCTAAAGACCCGTTTTGCTAAATATCTGTTTTGCTAAATATTTTTGGGCAATACTTGAGGTATGTGCGCGTATATGCTATACATAAGGCGGGCTCACAAGTATACAAGGAGGATGAAAATGTGTGGATTTTGCGGATTTACGGGCGGCACGGCGGACGCTGAAAAAACAGTCCGCGGCATGATGGAGCGGATAGCTCACCGCGGGCCGGATTCAGAGGGGACATACTGCGACGGTTATGTCGCGCTGGGGTTCCGGCGCCTTAGTTTTTTGGATTTGGAGGACGGAACGCAGCCGATGTTTAATGAGGACGGCTCGGTAGTGATAGTGTTTAACGGCGAAATATATAACTACCAGGCGCTGCGGGCGGAATTGCTGGCTGCGGGGCATGTGTTCTCCAACCGTTCGGACACGGAAGTGCTTATACATCTTTATGAGGAATACGGTGAAAAAATGCTGGACAGGCTGCGAGGCATGTTTGCGTTTGTTATTTACGACAAACGCAGCCGCCGGCTCTTTGGCGCCCGGGACTTTTTCGGTATAAAGCCGTTTTATTACTCGCGTGTGGGTGATAGACTGCTGTTCGCCTCGGAGATAAAGAGTTTCCTGGAATGCCCGTTCTTTGAAAAAGAGGTCAACGAGCTGGCGCTGGAGAATTATTTGACCTTTCAGTATTCGGTGCTGGACGAGACCTTTTTTAAAGGGGTTTATAAATTGCCGCCCGCCCATTATATGGTGTTCAGCGAGGGCCGCCTGCGGGTGGAAAGGTATTGGCAGCCATTGTTCGCGCCGGAAGAACGGGGGCTGGTGGACACGACCGACGCCATAGACGCGGCGGTGCTGGACTCAATTGAAATGCACAAGATAAGTGATGTTGAGGTTGGGTCGTTCTTATCCAGCGGAGTGGACTCCAGTTACGTGGCGGCGTGCTTTAACGGGGGCAAGACCTTTACTGTGGGGTTTGATTACGAAAACTACAACGAAATAGAGTACGCGCGGAACCTGTCCGCAACCGTCGGTATAGAAAATTATAACAAAATGATAACCACGGATGAGTATTGGGAAAGCCTGCCCAAGATTCAGTATCATATGGACGAACCCTTGGCCGACCCTTCGGCTGTGGCGCTGTACTTTGTAAGCCAGGTGGCATCCGAGCATGTAAAGGCGGCGATGTCCGGCGAGGGCGCGGACGAATTTTTCGGCGGCTACAATATATACAGGGAACCGCTGGACTTGGCGCTGGTATGCCTGCTGCCAATGGGCGCGCGAAAGTTTTTGGCCCGCCTGGCTAACGCAGTTCCCTTTAATTTTCGGGGCAAGAATTTCCTTAACCGTGCCGCACAGACTGTGGAAGAACGTTTCATCGGCAACGCCAAGATTTTCAGCAAAGCGGAGCGGGAGGCCATATTAAAGAGGCCCACAGGCAAGTACGGCCCAAGTGACCTGACCGAGCCTTATTATCAGCAAATGCGGGACTGGGACGACATAACAAAGATGCAGGGCATAGACTTAAACTTCTGGCTGGTGGGCGATATTCTGCAAAAGGCGGACAAGATGAGCATGGCGAACTCGCTGGAGGTGCGCGTGCCCTTTCTCGACATGGAAGTGTTTAAAACAGCGTCCAAGATTCAGACAGATTTCAGGGTAAACCGTTCGGCCACCAAGTACGCGTTCAGGCTGGCGGCTGGCCGCCACATGCCTGCGGAGGTGGCGGCAAAGAAGAAGCTGGGGTTCCCTGTTCCTATACGGATTTGGCTGCGCGAGGAAAAGTATTACGCCAGGGTTAAGGAGGCGTTTATGTCGCCGGCGGCCCGGGAGTATTTCCACACCGAAGTCTTGATAGGGCTGCTTGACGCTCACAAGGCCGGCAAGCTGGACTACAGCCGGAAAATTTGGACAGTGTATATGTTTCTTGTGTGGTATGGGGAATTTTTCAAGGCATGAGCGGGACATTATTTGTATGCGGAACACCGCTGGGAAATTTAGAGGACATATCGGCGCGGGCGCTGAGAATTTTGGCTGAAGCGGATGTTATAGCCTGTGAGGACACGCGCCGCACGCTCAAGCTGTTAAATTATTTTGGGATAAACAACAGCTCGCGCCCGGCCGCCGTGCTTTTAAGCTATCACGAGCATAACAAGCGCGCCAGGGGCAAGGATGTTATAAAACTGCTGCTGGAAGGCAAGAATGTGGCGCTTGTAACCGACGCGGGCATGCCCGCCATATCCGACCCGGGCGAGGACTTAGTGAACCTGTGCTATGAAAACGGCCTGAATGTGACGGTCGTGCCGGGGCCGTCGGCTGTTGTGGCCGCGCTGGCCCTTTGCGGGCTGCCGGCGCGGCGCTTTATTTTTGAGGGGTTTCTCCCGCGCGAGGGCAAGGAGCGCGCGCGTATTGTGGACAGCCTGCGAGCCGAACAGCGCGCCGTGGTTTTTTACGAAGCCCCCCATCGTCTGTCCCAAACCTTGGGGGAACTTTGCGCCGCCCTGGGGGAGCGCCGCGCCGCCCTTGTCCGCGAGCTTACGAAGAAGCACGAGGAAGTGAGGCGCGGCTCTTTGCCGGAATTGACGCGGTATTTTGAAACCAACGAGCCGCGCGGCGAGTACGTTATTATAGTCCAGGGTATCTCGGCTCAAGAGGCGGAAATAAACAGCCGGGAAAAATGGAAGGATATAACGGTAATGGAACATGTGGAAATGTATGAAAGTCAGGGCCTCAGCCGCAAGGACGCCATAAAGCGCGCGGCGGCGGACAGGGGCGTGGCTAAAAGTGCGGTGTACGGCGAGGTACATGGCGTTAAGGAATCAGAGGGATTGGGAAAGGCATAGCGGAGTTTGACAGGGAATGGATGGGGACGTATATGCGTGAAATTAAATATCGCAAGGCGTATTTCCAAATTGAGAAGGCGCTCGAAACATTCAGGGTTGTTATCTTGCTTGGTTTACGGAAAACTGGTAAGACTACGATCTTAAAGCAGCTTGCCGCAAATCATAACGGGTATTATATAGATTTTCGTGACTCTAAGGAGCCGGAACGTGATTATAACCGTATTTTCGCGGCGGAAAGCGGATTAATTCTGCTGGACGAGGTTGGATATTTACCTGACTTTGATGTCTATTTTGAGACACTTTTGACTGATTTAGATGAAGCGGGCAAACGATTAGTGCTGACCGGCTCGGCCTACGGCATGCTGAAACAGATTTGCAGGGAGCGGCTTGGCGGCGGCAGGGCGCATATGGCCGAGCTGTTTCCGCTTAGTTTTGAGGAATACCTATATTTTTCCGGCCGCATTGCCCGGTATGGGACAGATTATGAGCCTGATGAAGAGGATGTGCAGAATTTTTACAGATTGTATAATGTGCCAAACGGTTTAGATTTTATTCTTGATGAGGAATATATGCTGAGTGTATTTTCAGATGTCGAGGCAGCCAGGGCGAATCAACAGTATGCCATTCGGGACGTGTATCTCACTGATACGTTATATCGCAGTGTTGTAGATATTTTTGCGTATACTTTAAATGAGAATGTGAACGCGCTGAAATTCGGCAAGGTGAGGGTTGGACGGAGCGAATTTGGTAGGACAGCCGAGACCTTTGATTTGTCCGAGTCTTTAATTAAATACGCGAGTCTTGGCGTGGCTAATATTAGTTTCGCGGAGTTAGGTCTGGTAATTGCCTATTTATTACATTCCGGATATCTGTTTGTCGATTTAAAGGTGACGGCCGCGGAGACTCAATCAAGTGACAGCCTTGTTACATTTTTGTCAGGGGTGCGGACTCAGCAGGAGCTGGTAAATATATTAAGGACTTATACATTAAGTGTCATCAGCCCGTTACTGTATACCCGGCTTCTGGTTAATCTTGAAAAGCTGGCCGGGCAGCTTTATACAAATAAAGCGCTGACTGGCAAACTATTTGAATTAGCGGTTAAGTCGGAGGATTTTTACAGAAACAGTTTCGTGCTTATGAGAAATTCGTATAAATATTTAGCTGACAATTGCGAGGTGGATTTGTGTTCGAAGCATCTCCTTTTGGAAGCGGCTATTGGATATAAGGGCGACAACGCGCACTATGTTGACAAAGTGCTTACTGATAAAAGTCTGATACGTGTCTTGACCGACGAACCCGGAGTATTTGAAAACACAGGGAAGTTCTACAGGATTGGGTATCCGAAAGCGCTGTTAATGCTATCTAATGGCGCAATCTATAATTTGGACCGGACGCGGATTTCTTATGCTCGCGGATGTTGAGATGTGCCTGTTGCGAGTTAAACGTAAGCGCTGATTATGTTAAGGCGTGTTTGAAAATTCCTAAAAGCGCGAAATTTTGAATGAAACCGCGTAAATTTCGCGCTGGAATCCAGTTTTCAAACACGTCCTAAAGAAGTCGTGTCTATTCAGAGGTCAAAACATTAAAATCAACGGACGCTTCACCGTTAGGCGCCAACGAACAAACCATCGTTAGGCCCCAGACCCCGCTGCGTCGAGCTTGCTCGACGCAGACCCCTTTTTAAGGGCGGCGAGTGTAGCGCTTTTGATGCAGGTACAGCCTTTTCAATAAAAGGGATTGTTTGTTTTTTTTAAATTCGCGCCTATGGGGCATAACCCCCAAGGTTTTCAATGGTTTACTCATTTCCTGTTGTATTTGGATTTTTAATCGGACCACAAAAAGTTGTTATGATTTTGCAAAAAAACTATTGACATTTGCGAATTACAAGAGATATAATAAAGCTAACAAAATTAAACCGGTTTAATTTTGCAAAATGAAATTGCGATTACAAACAATAAATGACATTTGAAATCACGCAGAATACTTATAGACCTTGAGACTGAAAAAGCATAAAATAATAAAAGCACAAAAATAGCTATTGACATTCGTAAATCATAAGAGATATAATAGAGTCAACAAATTAAACCGGTTTAACATTATGAGGCGAGGCGAGAGCATGAACAAGCCAATAAATTAAACCGGTTTAATATCATGAAATGAGGTTACGGCCATGAACAATGAATGGCATTTGAGATCACGCAGAAGATATTTTCTGGATTTCCACGTTGACGACTGGAATGATGAGTTTTTGTCAAAGTTCGATCCGGAGCAATTCGCCGAGTGTTGTTTTCAAAGTAACGCCACGGCGGCCACATTCATGGCGAATACGCATTCCGGACTGACTAACTGGCCTTCCAAGGCTGGGGGTGTCATGCACCGCGCTTTTGCGGGGTGTGATATGCTTAAGGAAACTATCGACGCGTTGCATAAACGCGGCCTGGATGCGGTAATCTATTACGTTTTCATTTTTGTGGCGGATTACTGGGAAAAGCATCCGGAGTCTAGGATTGTCAGGGCGGATGGCAGGGCGGTAAAGCAAAGGGTGGGAACAAAAAACGGAGAAGCGCGCTTTGCTACTTGCTGCTTAAACGACCCTGGTTATCGTAAACATTCGCTTGCCGAATTGGCGGAAATCTGTGAAAACTACGATTTTGAGGGCGTTTGGCCGGACATGGTATTTTGGCCCGCAATCTGTTACTGCGGAAACTGTCAAAAGCGATTTCGGGCGGAAGCCGGAAGGGAAATACCGCGAATCATCAACTGGACTGACCCCGAATTCGTGGAGTTCATCCGCATCAGGCAAAGGTGGCTGAAAGAATTCTGCCAGGAGATCACAGACACGATTCGCTCCAGAAAGCCGGGGATGAAATTCGCGCAGCAATCCCTGCCAATTTCCTCAGATTGGGTCTCCGGCTCCTCCGTAGAACTGGCGGATTGTTGGGACTTTATGTCCCAGGACCTCTACAGCGATCGCTACGGCTTATCCTTCTCAAGCAAGCTGTTTTATGCCTTAAGCAATATAAAGCCCTATGAGAGGATCAATTGCTGGAATTACCCCAATATCCACGAGCATGTCATAACCAGGACTGAAGGGGAATTGTTCCAAATCGCGTACAATACCATAATGCATGACGGCGCGTTTACTATCATCGACCAAGTGGACCCTGTCGGGACTGTTCATGAGTACAATTACGGAACGATGCGGAAGGTTTTTGATAAAATCGAGCGTTACGAGCCTTACCTTGGCGGGGATTTTCGGCAGGATGTGGGTATATATTACAGCTTCCATTCCAAATTCGATAAATCGTGGAATGGCAGGGAAACGAAGGATGTTGGCTGCGTGTTTGAATGGAACCATTCCAGCATCATGGACCAACGCGGGGACGCCCACATGAGGAGCGTTGCGGAAGCGGCGAAGAGCCTTACCATGTTCCATATTCCCTATGGTATTGTCACAAAAAAGAACCTGGGGGATTTGAACAGATACAAGGTTCTGATTCTCTCCAACGTCGTCATGATGGATGAGGAGGAAATGCGGGCCGTCCGTGAATTTGTCGCGGACGGCGGCAATCTCTATGCCAGCAAGGAGACGGCCACTATTTTGGAGGATGGTGCCTATACTGGCAAGTGCATGCTCGCGGATGTGCTCGGTATCCGGCTAAAAGGGGAAACGGATTGGAATTTTACCTATGTGTCGCCCACACAACAGAGCAGAGGTGAGTTCCCGGCGGTGTTTTCCCGGCGGTATCCGGTTACGGTGGCGGATAGCCAGATGGAGATTGAGGCGGAAAAGGACGCAATCGTATTGGGCACATTGACTCTGCCATATGATTCCCCTTCGGAGGACAGGTATGCCAGCCTTCTGACAACACCGCCGGGCAGTTTTACACAACGCCCCGCTGTGATTGAACATGCCTACGGCAAGGGGAGGGTTATTTACTCCGCCGCCATGCTTGAGATTGGACGGCATATTACACAGAGGGAGGTTTTTTATAACATGATTCGCAGAATCTCCCCCGAATACTGCACTCAGTTGTCTGGCTATCCATCCGTTGAACTCACCAGATTCGACAAAGAAGATAGTTCTATGGTCCATATCCTGAACTATCAGGCTGAATTGCCCAATGTTCCGATCTACAATATGGAATTTCGGGTAAAGTTTTATGGCAAAAAGGTAAAGAATGTTGTTGCGCTCCCCGAGCGCACTAAGCTCAATTATTTTATTGACGGGAATGCCGCCGCCATCACGCTGCCGGAACTAAAGGATTATGAATTGGTGCAAATCCAATACGAATAGAAAAAAAGATAGAAAGTGAGTCAAGAACTATGAATGACCAGTATATTGGAAAAATCCGCAGGACCTTTGAGTATGGTGAAGGAGTTTTCCAATTGGCGCCCGCGTTTGTGACAAGAAGGTTTAATCTGCCGGGCTGCCGGCTCAGGATACACCCGGATGATTATTACGCCTACGGAACGGAAGCCGGCGCCATCATGGAACGCTGGTTCAGCTCGGTGAACCGGACAAGAAACAATAATCCCGGCAGTACGGAACGCTGTCTGCGGACTGACGAGGGACTCAGCTATCTTTACAACGGGGACGGCGAACTCTTCCTGTTAAAGGACGCCGTGGCTCTGCTAAAGGGGGAGCTTATTGGAGAAAAACTGCAAGATAAGTATGGGACATGGCCCATATTCGCGAAATTTTTCGATTATCAGAATCCCCTGTATTTTCATTTTCATCCCGGCGACGCGGCGGCAAAAAGGGTGGGATGTGCCGCAAAGCCAGAGTGCTATTACTTTCCGCCTCAGTTAAACAACTATCTTGGAACAAGGCCCTCTACGTATTTCGGCTTTAATCCCAAGGTGACAAAGGAAGATGTCCGCGAAAAGCTGGCGCGGTTCCGCACCCACGACACAAAGATAACAGCGATGTCCCGCGCTTTCGGCCTGGAGCTTGGTACGGGATGGTACGTTCCGCCGGGAGTCCTCCACGCGCCCGGTTCCCTCTTGACCTATGAACCGCAATGGGGTACGGACTTGAATTGTGTTTTTGAAAACGTCGTGTGCGGCGAGGTGTATGATGAGCAGTTTCTATACGACATCTGCCCCGAATATGCGGAAAACAAGCTGGATTATATCATGGAAGCGGTGGACTGGGAGAAGAACTATGATCCCGATTTCAAAGAGCACTATTTTAGACCCCCGGTGGAACTGCCCGGAAAAGACAGCGCCGTGTGCGAGAGATGGATTTGCTATGGAAATGACTACATTACGGCTAAGGAGGTCACTATTTCCCCAAACAGCGAGGCGGTATTGACCGACAAGGGAGCTTATGGCTGCGTGATAATCCAGGGGTTTGGGGAGTTTGGCGTTTACCGCGCGGAAGCTGTCGCCATGATGCGCTTTGGAGACTTGACAAAGGATGAATATTTTGTCAGCAAAGACGCCGCGCGGCGCGGGGTCAGGGCCGCGAATCACAGCTTGACGGAGCCGATGGTTATTTTACAGCATTTCGGGCCGGATAATGCGGTATATGTGTAGGTTCCCGCGTTAAAAACTAAGGGAGGTAAGCGGAATGGATCACAAGGCTCGTTTGGCCGGAGCGTTTCCCATAGGTGTAAAATATGGCCAGCATCGGGATATGCAGGAAAAATACTGGCCGCAGGATTTCGCCAACATGAGGGAGTGCGGAATTGACGCGATACGTGTACATGCTTTCTGGGCGCCTATAGAGGCCAGGGAGGGGGAGTTTGACTTTGCCCAATACGACAGGATCACGCGGATGGCAGGGGAATACGGCCTCAAGGTCATGTTTACCATGTATCTGATGGCGGCGCCTGAATGGGTATTCCATAAGCACGCTGACAGCCGCTTTGTTTCAGCCAGCGGTATCGTGTGGAATTCCAACCAAACAGGGGACAATGCCCACGGCGGATGGCCGGGACTGTGCTTTGACAGCCTGCCCTTCCGTCAGACCGCGGAGAATTTTGTCAAGGTATTTGTGAAACATTACATGGGGAACCCCGATGTGCTCGCCATTGATATCTGGCACGAACCTACGGACGAGGCTGTGCAAACAGGGCCTAGGGCCACCTTCAAGGATTCCATGTTTTGCTATTGCGGCCATTCCGCCGCGGGCTTCAAGGAGTGGCTTAACCAAAAGTACGGCGGTTTGGAGAAGCTCAACGAGGTATGGACGCGGCATTTTAATACATGGGGCGAAGTCGGGCCGCCCCGGAATGTGGGGACATACACGGATTGGCTGGATTGGAAGACATACCGGCTGGATTCTGTGGCGGACTCGGTTGGCTGGCTCAATTCCGTGGTGAAGAAATACGACCCCGAACGGTCCACCAGCGTGCATACCGGAATTCTTGAGATGGGCCTGCCGATCACCCACGCGGACGACCATTTTCGGCTTGCCGGCACTACCGATATGTTTGGGTGCTCTCTCTACGACGCCCTCAACGAAGCCCTGTCCGGGCTTACAAGCGATTTAATGCGCTCCGCCTGTCACAATGGGGCGTATTGGGTCGGCGAGACGGGAACAGGCTCCGGTCCGATTTTTTCATTCTTCGGCTCTGATCCCGAAGCCTACCACTGTTTCGCAAGGCCCCTGACGTCAGCGCAAATTTTCAAGCTGCAGTGGTCGAATATTGCGCGGGGCGCGAAGGGGATATTTTTTTGGGCATGGCGGCCGGATATCAGCACGATTGAGACGCTGTCTCTTGGATTTACGGAGCGCAATGGCGCGCTGACAGACAGAACAGAGGGGTTAAAACGCTTCACCGGTCTGTTCCGAAAATATCGGGATCGGCTAGCCAGTGCCTATGCGCCGAAAAGTGACCTATGCATTTTGTGCAACATGGACTCCATGATCATTGAGGAGCTGGCATCTATCACCAGGAACAACGGTTCCGCCGCAGACGGGCAGCTTTACAAGGACTTCGCCTCCTTTACCGGCTGCTACCGCTTATGCATGAAAAATGGCATACAGCCTGATTTTATAAGCAAGGAACTGCTGGAGCAAGGCGGGTTGGCGGGATACAAGGTGCTGCTGCTGCCTTACAGCATCAGCATTTGTACAGAGACCGCGGCCGCTATTGAATCCTATGTAAGAAATGGGGGAACGGTGATCAGCGATGCTATGCTGGGCTTTTTCACAGATGAGGGCTGGGGTTCGGAGGTTTGCCCCGCGGCCGGGTTGGACGCTGTTTTCGGCGTTAGTGTCAGTGCGGATTACGGGCTGGTGAAGCGTTGCGATGTCGCAGTCGGAGACCGGCGGTATCCAGAGGCAGGCCGCCATGTAAGTGAACGCATCCAGGTATTTGAAGCGGCCGAAGTGCTGGGTGAGTTTGCCGGAGGTATGCCGGCAATAGTCCGGAACCGTTATGGAAAGGGCTGCGCGCTTTATCTGGGAACAATGCTGTTTGCCAACGCGGAAGCAGGTGGGCTGAATCAAACAAACGGTCTTTTCAATGCGCTGCTGACAATGGTGGGGTATGAAAAAGACAAAGAAATTTTATACGCCCCGGAAAAGGCAATGATTGAGGTCAGGCGTTTGATTGGCGAAGAGGATGAATTCGTTTTCGTGTTTAACCATTCCGAGGAATCCTGCAGTCCCCTCATTAAAACGAAGACATCAACAGACGGAGCGGTAATCGAGCTTATGAGCCAAAGGCCGTGTGCGGATATAAGCAATCACGAGATGGTGATACGCGAAGAACTGCTTCCGTGTGAGGTCAAAATATTCCATATTCAAAAAGCGGCAATGTAAGTCGGGCTGGGTTGCGCGTCAGCCGAGGGACATAAGTTCAAACTTAAGGGAATGGGAAAGGTCAAAATATTAAGACCAACGGACACTTCACCGTTAGGGGCCAACGAACAAACCATCGTTAGGCCCCAAACCCCACTGAGTCGAGCAAGCTCGGCTATCGGGGATTTCGCCCCCCGATATCGGATGTTCCGGCCCCGCAGCCGGCGCCCGGCCCCGGTCGAACTTGCCCGGCGCAGACCCCTTCTTAAGTGCGTGAAGTGCAGCGTTTTTGATGCGCAGGTACAGTCTTTTCGTTAAAGGGATTGGTTGTTTTTTCTTAAGTCCGCGCATATGCAGCCGAGGGAGGGATAAATCCAGATGAGTAATACGGACAAAAAAGTGACGATATATGACATCGCGAAAGGAGCCAATGTCTCCCCCGGAACGGTATCCAGATACATCAACGGGGTTGGGAACAGCCGCGGCGACACTAATTTGAGGATTGAAGAGGCAATCAAAAAATTGAATTATGTCCCCAAGCGCGCGGCCCGAGCGCTGAAAAGCGGGAAGCGGAATCTGATCTGTTTGGCGTATCCTGAATCCGACAATCCATTCTTCTTCGAGCTTGTTAGTAAAGCCGAGGGTGAAGTAAAGAAAGCCGGGTACAGCATGATGATCAGCCACACCCACGGCGTCCCCTCTGAAGAGCTCAAGGTTTTGGCGCTCACAAAGGAGGGGTTTATGGATGGTCTCTTCCTGATTAACTTCAATTATACGGAAGAACACTTTGAGGCGTTTAAGCAGGTGGGTTGTCCGTTGGTCTTGAGTTCCCTGTGTATTTCCCCCTACGGAGGGAACGAGAGCGATAACTTCGATTATATCGGCATTGATGTGTTTACCGCGCTGCATATGACCACCAGACATCTGATTGACATGGGGCACAAATGCATCGCCTACATCGGCGGCTCGAAAGACATCTGTGTATTCCGCGAACGCTACGAGGGGTATTGCAGCGCTTTGCTGCAAAGCGGATTGCATGTGGACGAACGGTACTGCTTTATTGGTGGTTATGACGAACGCGCAGGGTATACGGCGGCGGCACGGATCGCCCTTATGGATGGCCGGCCCACCGCCATCTGCACGGCCAGTGACGTAATCGCCATAGGTGCCATGAAGGCGCTCCGAGAGCGCAATGTCAGGGTGCCGGAGGATATTGCGGTCATCGGCCTGGATAATATCGATTTTGACAGCGCGCTGACTCCTCCCCTGTCCTCCGCGAAAATGCGCCAGGACGAAATCGGGAAATGCGCTATTGAATTTCTATTCAGACGCTTGCAGGGAGATGATGAAAAACCGAAAAAGATTATTTACCAGCCTGAGCTGGTCATACGGGAAAGCAGCAACTATCAAAGATAACGGCAAGGACTCTGTATGCGGGAGCCTGAAAGGGGGAAGGGTGAGAATGAAAATCAACACGCAAAAATTGGGGCGGTATTTGCCGCTGTATCTGATGTTCCTGCCTGGGGCGCTCTACTTGGTTATCAACAATTATCTGCCGATGAGCGGGTTGGTCGTTGCCTTCAAGGATTACACCGTGCGGGAGGGTCTCTTTGGCAGCCCATGGAACGGTCTGAAAAACTTTGAGTTTTTGTTTCGCACACCGGATGCCTGGGTTATTACAAGGAATACAATTTTGTATAATCTTGCCTTTATCGTCGTCAACAATCTGCTCGGGATCATCTTTGCCATCTTTATCTGCGACCTCGCGAATAAAAGGCTGAAAAAGGTATACCAGAGCGCAATTCTGTTCCCTTATCTGATGTCGACGGTGATTGTGGGCTATATTGTATTCGCTTTTCTCAGCCCCAGTTCCGGAATGATAAACAACGGCATATTGAAGCCTCTGGGTTTCAATGAGGTAAATTGGTATTTTGAAGCGGGCTATTGGTGGGTTATCATAGTATTTGTAAACACATGGAAAGGAATCGGCTATGGCTGCCTAATCTATGTGTCTAGCATAAATGGCATTGATCCGGAGCATTACGAGGCGGCGGATTTGGATGGCGCCAGCAAGTGGCGGCAAATCCGGCACATTACGCTTCCATCCGTCACGCCGACAATCATCACACTTGTACTGCTTGCCATAGGCAAGGTTTTCTATTCCGATTTCGGATTGTTTTACCAGGTGCCTAGAGATTCCGGTGTTCTATACTCTACGACAAATGTCATTGACACCTATGTGTACCGTGGACTGATGAAACAAGGTAATATTGGTATGTCGGCGGCAGCGGGGTTCTATCAATCAGTCTGCGGATTTGTTCTGGTACTGACCGCGAATTTTATCGTAAGCAAGATCAACAAGGAAAACGCTCTGTTTTAGGAGGTGAAGGGCTTGAAGAAGAGAAGCCGTTTATTCAACACACTGGCGAATACAGTGATGATGACCTGGACGCTGCTGATCGTATTGCCGTTTCTGTTGATATTCTTATCATCCATAACAGATGAAACCACCTTGGTGGTACAGGGGTATTCCTATTTTCCCCAAAAGCTTTCGTTGGACTCCTACAAGTATATTCTCCGTTCGAGCAATACCATCGTGAAGGCATATGGAGTCAGTATTTTTGTTACTGGGATAGGAACAGCAATCAATCTTCTTTTATCCACACTTATGGCATATTCCTTATCCGTGAAGGACCTGCCGGGAAAGCAGGTCATGAGCTTTTTTGTGTTTTTCACCATGCTTTTTAACGGCGGAATTGTCCCATCCTATCTGATATGGACCTATATCTTTAACATTAAGGATACGGTATGGGCCCAGCTGCTGCCCAACCTGCTCATGAGCGCATGGAACATTATGCTGATGCGCACGTACTTCACGACAAGCATTCCCGATGGGATTTACGAGGCCGCGGAACTTGACGGGGCTTCTCGGCTGACAATTTTCCTCAAGGTTGTGCTGCCCCTTGGAAAGCCGATTATCGTGACTATGGGGACTTTTGCCGGCCTGGCTTATTGGAATGATTGGACTAATGGATTATACTTTATCGTCAAAAGAACAGACTTGTACAATATTCAGAATTTGCTTAACCAAATGGTAAGCAATATTCAGTACTTGGTAAAGGCGGAGAGTTCCTATGTATCGGGGGCCGCCGTATCCATTCCCTCCACGGCGATTCAGATGACTATTGCCTTTATTGCGATACTGCCCATAATGCTGATATTTCCAATGTTTCAGAAATACTACGCAAAGGGCATTACCCTCGGCGGAATTAAAGGGTAACTGCAGCCCTCACTATAATTAAAAAGGAGATTGTAACTATGATAAAGAAAACTGCAACTTTGATTTTGGCATTTGCAATGATGATTATGCCGGCGGGCTGCGGCCAAAGAGCGTCCGAGGAAGCGGCGCCCGGCCAGGCGGCCGGAGGGAAGTATTCGGCGGAAAATCCGTACCATCTGGTATTTGCGTTTCCCGAATTCTATACACAGGATGATGCCGCGCGCAGTGCCGTTGAAAAAGCCATTAATGACAAGATGATCCCAGAGTACAGCATTGAGGTTGAGTTCCTTCCCTTGCAGTTTTCCGAATGGGAGAACAAGGTGCAGCTGATGTTTACCGGAAGTGATGAACTGGACGTGATTCCCATCTACTTCGAAAGAGCAGCCAGTTGGATTAGCATGGACGCCTTAATTGATATGAACGCGTACATGGATACGGAAGACGGCGCCCAGATTAACTCCGCACTTGGCGATTGGGCGGCTGTCGGCACCATGAACGGTGTGCTGTATGGTTTCCCCGCCAAGAAGGAATCCACACAGGTGGGCGGCCTCTGTTTGAACGCTGATATCTGCGATGAATTGGGCATCACAGAGAAATATGGTTTTAAGTCCTACGACGACGCGTACAAAGGCAGCTCCCATACCTGGGCTGAGGTGGAGGATATCCTTGCCGCTGTACAGAAGGCATATCCGGATATTGCGCCTTTGTATGTCAATAACGCGGATGCCAGTCTGAAAACCTTTGTGCAATTCGACAATCTCATTGACAGCTTCGGTGTTTTGGACTGGAATGCGGATCACGATACAACCACTGTTGTGAACAGATTCGAAACCGGCAACTATAAGAATACCGTCACCATGCTGGCGGATTGGTATGACAAGGGGTATATCTATAAGGATTCCGCGATTGATACCCAGGGGGACTTTGCGTTGATGAAGGCGGGCAGTATTTTCAGCTTTGCCTGTATGCTTAAACCCGGATACCTTGCGGAAAAGGAAGCTACGGTCGGACGCAGGATGTACGCCATGTATGTCTATGACTCCGAGCATACCCAGAACACATCTACTGACGTAAACTTCTACAATACAGGGATTGCGGCCAACAGTAAGGACCCGGAAATGGCATTTAAATTTATCCGCGCGTTGTACACTGACGCGGAGTTAATGAATCTCTGGCAGTTCGGCGTTGAAGGCGTGAACTATCAGGTACTGGAAGATGGTACGGCTTTCTTTGTGGATGGAGAGGATTCCAGTAATTATACTTATTTCCAAAACAGCGGCTGGATGATGGGCAACCAATATATCGGGTATGTCTGGAATGACGGCACAAAGGACGCAACCTACTGGGCGAAACTGGAGGAGCATGACGGGTGGGCGGATTCCTCCGCGGCATTCGGTTTTATGTGGGACAGCACGGAATACGCGACACAGATTTCCGCTTTGAACAACGTTAAGAACACCTACCGCGCCGCGCTGCAGACCGGCAGCATCGGTTCGGCCAAGGTGGAATCCACTCTGGAAGAATTTAATAACGCCCTTTACGCGGCGGGTTTGCAAGACGTTATTGACGAAAAACAGCGCCAGTTGGACGATTGGCTCTCAAAGCAGTAGTCATCGCCAGCTCGAATATTGTCTCTAAAACAAGCGCCCCAATTGTGGGCGCTTGTTTTAGGATTATTGCGAAAAATGGTGATGTATTCACGAACGATCCGATCTAAGGAATGATAAAGGTCAAAAGATTAAGACCTTGGGGCTCTGCCCTATAGTCGCGAACTTAAAAAAAGATAAACAATCCTTTTTTTTGAAAAGGCTGTATCTGCATCAAAAATGCTGTACTTGACGCGCAAAAGAAGGGGTCTGGGGGTGAAGTCACATAAGCGCGAACTTAAGAAAAAAATAACCAGTCCCTTTTCTTGAAAAGGCTGTACCTGCATCAAAAAGCGCTACACTCGCCGCCCTTAAGAAGGGGTCTGGGGGCGAAGTCCCCAGCGGGGTTTGGGGCAGAGCCCCAAGGTCTTAAGGTTTTGACCTTTCTCAAGCCTAAGTTCGCGCCTATGGGGCAGAGTCCCTAACGGTGAGGTGTCCGTTGGTTTTATGTCTTTGGCAAATGTATTCGTTCACGAGTATATACAATTGAAGGAAGGACGACATGGATCAGCTTACAAGAATAGCATATAAACTGCGCCGGGACATTATAGAAATGGCGCATAACTCCTCCGCCGGGCATGTGGGCGGCGACCTGAGTGTCATCGACATTCTGGCCGTCCTCTACTTTGACGTGATGAATGTCTCCCCGGAGCGCGTGCGGGACCCGGACAGGGACCGGTTTTTGCTCAGCAAGGGCCACTGCGCCGGCGCGTTGTATTGTGCGCTGGGTGAGAAGGGTTTCTTCGACAAGCAAGAAGCGCTCCTTACGTTCGGCACATTCGGCACCAGGTTTATCGGCCACCCCAACACCGACGTGCCGGGAGTCGAGATTAATTCCGGTTCCCTTGGCCACGGCATCTCTGTCGGCGTCGGAATGGCGTTGGCCGCGAAGATGGACGGCCGTACCTACCGCACTTACGTAGTGCTGGGCGACGGCGAGATGGCCGAAGGTTCCAACTACGAGGGTATGATGGCCGCGGGGCACTACAGGCTGGATAACCTTTGCGCCACGGTGGACTGCAATCGCCTGCAAATCAGCGGCCAAACCAAGAATGTGATGGACAGCGGCAGCCTCGCCGATAAATTTCGGGATTTCGGGTGGAACGTTATTGAGGTGGAAAATGGTAATAACTGTTCGCAGTTAAGCAAAGCGTACCGGCGCGCTGGGGACTGTAAGGGGAAGCCCTCGGCAGTCATTGCATACACCTTGAAAGGAAAGGGCGTCTCTTTCATGGAAAACCAAGTATCCTGGCATCATGGAGTTATGAATGATGAACAATACAGGCAAGCGGTAAGGGAATTGTCAGAAGTTTCGCTTCGCGAAACCGGCGCTGAAACCTGCCCTAAAGCCGGCAGGTTTCAAAACGCGCCGCCCGACTTCTTTCGGGTTCAGTCAGAAGTTTCGCTTCGCGAAACCGGCGCTGAAACCTGCCTTAAAGCCGGCAGGTTTCAAAACGCGCCGCCCGAACTCTTTCGGGTTCAGGAGGAGCTGCTGACATGAACAAGGTAACCAATCGTCAGGCAGTCTGCGATATACTCATGACCGCGGCGCTTAACGACCGGAATATCGTCGTACTCTGCTCCGATTCCCGCGGCTCGGCTTCCTTAAAACCCTTTGCCGAGCAATACCCCGAGCAGTTTGTGGAGGTCGGTATTGCGGAGCAAAATCTCGTTTCAATCGCGGCAGGGCTTGCCGCCTGCGGCAAGAAAGTCATTGCCGCATCCCCTGCCAGCTTTCTTTCCACAAGGAGCTACGAGCAGGTGAAAATCGACGTCGCCTACTCCCGCACCAACGTCATATTGCTGGGAATCAGCGGCGGCATCAGCTACGGCGCTCTGGGCATGACACACCATTCCGCGCAGGATATCGCCGCCCTGGCCGCCCTGCCGGACATGCGGGTGTATCTTCCCAGCGACCGTTTCCAGACCGCAAAACTCATGGAGGCACTGCTCCGTGATGAGAAACCGGCCTACGTCCGAGTCAGCCGTTCCGCTGCCGAGGATATATATGACGAAAACTTGGATTTTGAACTGGACCGTTCGCACATTCTCTCAGAAGGCCCCGACGCCACTATCGTGGCATGCGGGGAGATGGTGCCTTACGCGGCCAAGGCCGCTGAGATACTGAAGGAAGCTGGTATCCGGGCAGGAGTAATCGACATGTATTGCCTGAAACCCCTGGATGAGAAGGCAGTCCTAAAGGCGGCGCGCCGGTCCAGGTTAATTGCCACGGCGGAAGAACATTCCCCATATGGCGGGTTGGGGAGTCTTGTGGCGCAAGCGCTTTCCGCTCACTGCCCGAAGAAGCTGCTGGCCATCGCTTTGCCGGACGGCCATATCATCGCTGGGGAAAACAAAGAAGTGTTTGCGCACTATGGCATGGATGCGGAAGGTATCGCCGCCAGGGTGAAGCAAGCACTCACCGGGGTGTAACGTATGAAGTATGTATTGGGTATCGACCAAAGCACACAGGGAACCAAGGCGGTCCTGTTCGACGAAGCCGGAAAAATTGCTGCGCGGGCCGACCATGCCCACCGGCAGTGGGTCAACGAGCTGGGCTGGGTGTCTCACGACGCGGCGGAAATCTATCAGAATGTCATCAGGGTTTCCCGCGACGCGGCGGAATATGCAGGTGTTAATAAGGACGATATTGCCGCCATTGGCATCAGCAACCAACGGGAAACCACTGTCGCATGGGACCGGGATGGAAATCCTATTGACAAGGCCATTGTGTGGCAATGCGCCCGCGCGAAGGAGATCACCGATGAACAGAAGGCCCACGCGGAACTGATTCGGGAGAAAACCGGACTCCCGCTCTCGCCTTATTGGCCTGCTGGAAAGATGGCGTGGCTGGTGAAGCATGTTATCGCGGATCAGCGCTATTTCCTCGGCACGGTGGATAGCTGGCTGGTATACAAACTGACGGGAGGCAAATCGTTTAAATGCGATTACTCCAATGCCTCTCGGACTCAGCTGTTCAATCTGCACACCCTGCAATGGGACGCGGAACTGTGCGGCATTTTCGGGATTCCCATGATATCCCTTCCGGAGGTGTGCGACAGCAACTCCCTCTTTGGGTGTACCGATCTGGAGGGGTTCCTTAATACAGAGATTCCAATCCGCGGTGTTCTGGGCGATTCCCACGGCGCGCTGTTTGGCCAAGGCTGCCACCGGGAAGGCATGATCAAAGTCACATACGGCACCGGTTCTTCCATTATGATGAACGTGGGTGAAGGGTTTGCCGCCAGCAAGAACGGGTTGGCCACCTCCCTGGCATGGGGAATTGACGGCAGGGTTTCCTATGTGCTGGAGGGGAATATCAACTACGCCGGCGCGGTTATTACATGGCTTCAAGAGGATGTAAAGCTGCTGGATTCTCCAAAGGAGATTTCGGACGCTTTGCGGGCCGCCAACCCGGCAGACACCAGCGTATTGGTGCCGGCCTTTACCGGATTGGGCGCGCCCTACTGGAACAGCGGCGCGAAAGCGATGCTGTGCGGGATGACCCGCTCCACCGGACGAAACGAGATCATCAAAGCGGCCGAGGAGAGCATTGCGTTCCAGATCAACGACGTACTCCAGGCCATGAAAAACGACAGCGGCATCCTTATCAAGGAACTATACGCGGACGGCGGGCCAGCCAAGGATACTTATCTCATGCAGTTCCAGAGCGATATTTCCGATATGAAGGTAGGTATCCGCCGTGAGGAGGAGCTGTCTGTCATGGGGGCCGCCTATCTTGCTGGAATTGCCCAGGGCGTCTATAGGGCCGAGGAACTGTTCGGTTCGATGGAGAGGGTCTACTATGCCCCTAAGATGCCGCAGGCGAGGAAAGCAGAGAAATTGCGGCGCTGGCAGGAGGCGGTCCAGATGGTAGCAAGTATGTATGGTAAAGGGTAATTAAATGATGGTGTCTATTCAGAGGTGTAAGGTGCTTGTTCGTCGGGTTCTTTAATGAGTGCGCGCGAAGCGCAAGAAGGGGTCTGCGTCGAGCAAGCTCGACTATCGGGGACGAGTCACCAGCGGGGTTTAGGGCGGAAGCCCCAAGGTTTTAATGTTTTGACCTCTGAATAGACACAAATGGCGCTCGAAAAAAATTTGCGGATTAATGAATTTGCTGGTATATTAAATTGCATAAGACATCCTCAATTCGGATATATTGTTGTACCCAAACTCATTATATGCCATTTTGTGCAGGATGTCTTTACTTTTTTATGACTTCGGCTTTTTTTCAAAAACGATCATTTATAGTTGTAATATGTGCCTGTTTATTGGCGCAAAATATCGGTTTGGGGGAGGACATAATGAACGTAACGGCCATACATAGCAAACTGCTCGGCAGCACTCGCGCAATCGCGGAGATGTTGCTTAGCGAAATCAAGAATCTAAGTCCCGGCACGGAAGTCAGAGAGTTTGTCGTCGCGGGTTTTAAGCCCTGCGCAGGGTGTTTTTCCTGTTTTGCCAAAGGTGAGGAATACTGCCCGCACTATGACGACGTTCACCCGATCGTCACGGCGATTGAGGAATCCGATGTTGTGATACTTGACTGTCCGACGTATTGCATGGGCATATCGGGCGCGATGAAATCTTATAAGGAAGGATGAACAAGATGAACAACGGTAAATACGCAGTGGTGACGACCGCCTGCGCCAATGATGGGGAAGCCGAGAAAATCGCCGCTGTTTTGCTGGAGAGAAAACTGGCTGCCTGCGTGCAGATGCTCCCTGTCAACAGCCACTACGTTTGGAAAGACGAGATATGCGCGGACAAGGAAGTCCTGTTGCTCATCAAATGCCGCCGCGAGAACTATGCCGGTATTGAGCGGGCGATTTTGGAGAACCACAGCTATGAACTGCCGGAAATCCTGCTGACACCTGTGCTTGGCGGCTATATCAAGTATTTGGAATGGATGGACGGCGGTGAGGCGACATGATGAACATATTGACTATCGGCGGCACAGGGTTTGTCGGGCTTGAACTGTCACAGCAGCTCAAAGGCGCGGGGCATAATATCACTTTATTTCACAGAAGCCGGTAGTGTATCGAATTTGTTGATCAAAAAGAATACGATTAAAAGGCGTGTTTCATATTTGAGTTTAATCAGTAGACACATTTATTTCCAAGTGCATCAAAAAGCCTGTATTTATGCGGGAATTTAGCTGCTGTGGAAAAATATATGTCTACAACTTCTGAAACACGCCGAATTTTCAAACACGCCTTAGTATAATTAATTCGTCATTACTTACTGTAGAGTTCAAAATACGCAAAATGTTAACAAATATTCAAATATTAAGCAATAAATTGTTTGCAAAATTATCTGTTTTGCAAAATGTAAAATAAACAGGATATCGGCAAATCCCTTATAGAATCAGGTCTGCCAAAAAAATAGCTTTTTACGCCAAACGATAATTATGGCTTTAGAAATACCTTTTGTATTCTTAATATTGGATTAAATGTAATTATTTATAAAACTTTGAACTCTCCAGATTCCTTAGTTGTCATTTAGCGTTATACTCATTCTCATATATTCTGTGCCGCCGCGTTTTGAGCTGCCTATGGTGTTTTGCATAATTCAATTTCATCCCCCGGCTCGACAATCAGCTTGTTTGGCGCGTCCCATTTATCTGCTTTTTTACGGTCGTACAACGCGCCCGGCTTTAAGTGAATTGGTATGTTATGCTTCGCGCCAACAATTCGAGCGCACTCCGCGCCTTCTTTCAGCCCCATATTGAAAACGCCGTCGAGCGGGAACAGGGCGTAGTCAAGTTCCCGCGCCGCGAAGGACTTCATCTGTTCCGTTGTGGACGTGTCACCGCTTGCGTAAATCTTCACGCTGTCAACCGTGATAATAAACCCGACGCACTTCTCCGGGCTGTGGTTTAGGTTCTTAGCCTCAACCGCCTCTACGGTTAGACCGCCGCCGAGGTCGAACGAGTTATGCTTGCCGCCCGCGAGGGCTTCCGCGTTCGTGATAACGCGGCAACCGGGCTTTTGCGTCACAAGCTGAATCTGATTGTGGTCGCCGTGTTGGTGCGTGACGAGGATAAAATCTGCGGGCAAATCGTAGCCGCCGCTCTTGTCCTTTTGCGGGTCTTGGCAAGGGTGGAGCAGTTTATGGAGCGGGATAGTGTCCGCGCCAGCATAGGGGTCAACGTAAATCACGCGCCCGTCGTCTGCGGTGATACGGTATGAACCGTGACCTTGATAGAAAAGTTTAGCCATAGTGAAACTCCTGCCTTTCTTAGGACGTTTTCTTCTTGCTCGTTGTTCCATCTCCAAAAGCGATTTTAAGTTCTTGTAAACCGTCCGGGCGTCGAACGCGGCTTCATGCCAAGCGCCGGCGCACTCCATTACCATGCGGTTGTCTGCCGTTTCCGCGTTTGCGGCTTCTCGTGCATAGTTCTGCGCGTTTTTGCGCGTCACGTCGTTAAGAACTGTGAATAAAAAAGATAATACTTTAGACGGGATAAAAGTGCAATCCCAAATAGATGAATTCTTGAAAAAGAAAGCGGAAATAGCGCGCAGGCGGAAGATACGCAGCGCGCAAAAGAAATAAAGCAAAATCAAAGCTGAAACGCTTGAATATGCAGGTTGGGTTGTTCTGGCCACTTTATTAACCTTCATTAAAAAAGAGAAAAATATACTGCGGAAGAGATATTCTGACGAGGACTATCACGAGCGGAAACTCCACGATTACAACAATGTCTTTAATATTTTTCTTGAATTCATAACTTGGTGTGGTATAATAAAATTGTACATTTGGGTAGGGTCCAGACGAATATATGATTTTATGAAAGAAGGTAACCACATGGACGAGCAATACAGCAACGCGCAAGGCTTGGGCTACGCGGTGGCGGACGATTCCCGCACTGCGGGGGTGCATAATAGCCTTTTGTTAAAAGGCGGCAAGTGGGGGAAGTTCAGCGGTGTACTTACAATAATACTAGGCGGCTTGTCGTGCGTGGGAATAATAACTATTCCCCTCGGCATATTCCAAATCTTCGCCGGCAAGAACCTGCTGGCCGCTTCCGAAAGGTTGGAGGAACTCGCCGAAAGAAAGAGCGCGATGGCTGAGAACGAATTCTATAAAGAGTTCTGCCAGTTCACTAAGAATTTTGGCATCTATTACATTATCGCCATCGCTAGTACTGTGCTGATGTTTATCATTGGAATCGCGTTAAGCGCGTTTATATTCAGCATGGTGCTGGGCAACGAGGTATATAATTTTTACCAATATTGAAAAGCGGAAACCCTTGGGGGGCAGCGCCCAAGGGGTTTTTTGATTGCTTCTCTTATTGTCCGCGAGTAAAGTAAGCTCCGCAATTTTATTTACAGCGGCAAAATTATGTACACGCGGATGTTGAGATTTGCCGTGGGGTGCACAATTCGTCTGCATTGGGAACGATTTGTCAAAGATACGTTGTCAAGGTGTTTTGTTCAATTCCCCGTTTTTTTGCGGTGAGTTTGTCCTCCGAGAGTGTCTATGCGTTGTGTGTGGGATACGCATTTATGGCGTGTTTTATATTTGGGCTTAATCAGTAGACACATTTATTTCCAAGTACATCATACAGATTTTCAATGTCGTCCAATATCTCGGCGAACTTACGCATATATCGCGGTTAACATAGCCTCCTTTGCGCAATTGCAAGCCCCGTTTTCGCAGACAAGGCAAAACCAGCCGTCCCGGCTGGTGACTTCCATAACCTTGAATCCGGCGGCAAGAAGAGCCTTTTGTACGTCTTCCAGCCTGCCGCCGATTATCCCCGAGGCGATTAAGGTCCCGCCCTGCCTGAGCGCAGCGGCTGTAAAGGGCGCAAAATTTATAATAACATCCGCCACAATGTTGATGACAAGCAGGTCGTAGGTTTTGGCCCGCGCTTTGGCCATAAGCGCCGGGTCGGTTAAAAGGCTGCCGGACAGGACTGTGTAAGCGCTGTCCGGTATATTGTTAAGCCTGGCGTTGTGCCTGGCTGCGGAAACGGCGGCCGGGTCCAGGTCAGCGGCCAGCGCCTCGCCGGCTCCAAGCAGCAAGCCGATTATAGAGAGTATACCCGTTCCGCAGCCCAGGTCCATAAGCCTCATGCCCGGGGCCAGGTACTTGCGCAGCGCCTCGGCGCAAAGCCGCGTGGTCTGGTGGAGCCCCGAGCCAAAGGCGCTGCCAGGCTCTATGATAAAGACGGCCTTGCCCCGGCTTTCGGGTTTCTCCCATACAGGGCATACTATTACGCCGTCGCATATTTCAAAGGGCTTGTAATACTTCTTCCATTCCTCTAGCCAGCCGCTGCCGTCCACATTGGCAATCTCAAGTGCCAGCCGCCCGAGAGGCTCCGCGATTTGGCCCGCCGCTGACTTCAGGCGCTCAATGCCGCTTTTGACGGACATAAGCGCTTCATAACCCTCGGAACTGCCGCTGACGTAAAAGATTACGCGCGGTTCGCCATATTCTCCCCGCAGCAGTTCCTCATCCACGTAATCCCATAAGAATTCCCGCTGATTACGCTCGTCCGCGAAAAACCGCGCCATTTCCTCTTTATCCTCAATTATCAGATTATCTACGCCGGCTTCCGCCAGCATTCCGCATACCGCCTCGATGCCTTGGCTTGTAGTGTAAAGTTTTGCCTCTATCCATTCCAATGTTTTCACCTTCTTAAGCTGCAGCGCTTCTTTATCAGCATGAAAAACGAGTGTATGCCGATAAAGACGATAAAAATTTCCAGCCTGCCCAAAGTCATGCCAATCATTTCTATAATATAGGTCCATGTACTTGATGAAACAGTGGTCAGCCCGCCGGTCAGCCCTACCGTGCAGAAAGCGGAGGAAAACTCGAACATTGCTTCCAGAAGCGTGCAGTTCTCTGTCAGGGTAATCAGTAAGGAGCCTATTGTAAATATGCCCATGTAGCAGGCCACAAAGCCCGCAGTGTCGGCTATGAGGGCGCCGTCGATGGGCGTGGGGCCTTGCGCCTTGTTAAAACGGGGCGCGGTTACACTGCGCGAGGAGGCGAAAAGCTTCTTGACATATTCCTGCCCTATCCGCACAATAAGGTACGCGCGGGTAAGTTTGAGGCCGCCCGCAGTGGAGCCTGTACCCCCTCCGACAAACATAAGCAGGAATATTAACCCAAGGGCAAAGGGCGGCCACGTGTAATAGTTCGTAATAGAGTAGCCGGTGGTGGAGAAGGCGGCGACAACGCCGAATAAGGAATTGTGCAGGCTCTCCAGCAGGCCCATGTCTTTGTGCCGCATAAGGGACAGGGCGATAAGCGGCACAAAGATAAGGATTAATCCGGCCAAAAACCGCACCTCTGTAACGCGCAGTATCTTCCGTATTTCAAACCGGCTTAAGAGCATCAGCACCGCAAAGTTAGTGGAACCAACCAGCATCAGGACAATGGTTACCATTTCAATGGGGAAGCTGTTATAGTGGCCGATACCGGCTTGACGTGTGGAAAAGCCGGCGGTGGACAGCGCGCTCATGGCGTGGCATACAGCGTCGAACAGGCTCATGCCGAAGACATAATAAAGCGCGACGCCTATTACCAGGAAACCATTGTACAGCAGGAAAATAGTCCGCACGGTCTTTTTCAGGTTCGGCATAAGCCGGTCGGAATGTCCTTCCGCGTTATAGAGATTCATAGCCTGCTTGCCCTGCACTAGGATAAGTATTATTAAAATAAAGCCCAAGCCGCCGCAATATTGCATGAAACTCCGGTGGAACAGCATGACGCGCGGCGCGCGCGTCACATCCACAAGGCTCAGGCCGGTGGTTGTCCAGCCGCTGACCGATTCGAACAGCGCGTGGACAAAATCCAGCTGGCCAGTTATGACAAAGGGCACGGCCCCAGTAAGAAAGGCAAGGCACCAGGCAAAGAGCACCGGCAGGCTGCCTTGCTGCATTGGGGACTGCCATTCCGTGATTTTTTCTTCCGGCGGCTTCGCCAGACGGCAGACAGCGACGCCGGCCGCGGTTACGATAACGCCCGGCACAATAAACCCGTAGGCGTATTTTGCCTCCTCGGCGTAAAAAGGCAGTACGCAAAGGGGTGCAAAGTTAAGCAAGCCGATTAAAAGCGTAAGCCGCCCGTAAATATTGCCCTCTTTTATATGCTGATTCAACCGGCTCACCGTCCAGTCAATTCTCTAATAGCGATCATCTCGTGCTTAACCGAGGAAATAAGCATTAAGATGTCGCCCGCCAATATGCGCGAGTCGCCGCGCGGGATAATGCTTTCTTCCCCTCTGAGAATGCACCCGACAATCACTTCCCTGGGGAGGTCCATTTCCAATAACTTTTTGCCTATAATCGGCGACGCGGCTGGTATGGGAACCCGAGCCAGGCTGATGCGCCCTTCGCCTATGGGTATAAGCGTCGCCATTTCATTTAAAAACGCCTGCTGCTCTATAATGTTTGTTATAGCTGTTATGGCGCAGACGACAGAATCTATGCCCATTTGGCGGAAAAAATCAGCCTTTATGGGTTCGGAAATAATGGAAACGGTTTTCTTTACATTGTACTTTTTTTTGCAAAGCTCACAGGCCACCAGGTTGTCCTCGTCGCGTTGAGTTAGGGCTATGGCTATGTCCGCGCTATAGACGTTGGCGTCCTCCAAAACAAAGGGCTTTGTGCCGTCGCCGAAAAAGACCGTGAGTTTATCTATTTCCGCCAGTTCGGAGCAATGCCGCTGGTCGTTGTTTATGGCGGTTACGGTATAACCCTTGTTTATCAGGGACATTGCCAGCGACTTCGCTTTGTGAAAACCGCCGATTAATATTACACGGGTATTCATGCTTTTTCCTCCGGGCTGTCATGAAAATATAAAATTTTGTCTATCTCCTTGGCGGATAAGACTGCGGGGTAAATAGTATCTATTTTAAACTCCTTATACACGATGTCCCGCTCCGAGTCGTACAGACGGGCGATAACGTGGGGGACGCCGTAATACTCGCTTGCTATTTGCGCCACAAAAATATTCGTGTTGTCGTTGTTTGTAACAGAGACCACTGTTTCGGCTTTCGCGATTTCCGCCTCGTGCAGCGCGGACATATCCGTGGCGTCGCCCAGAAGCACCTGCCCGCCAAAGGAGGGCGACAGCTTGCGGAACGCGTCCTGGTTCCAGTCGATAATCAGCACGCTTTCGCCGTTATTGGACAGCGTGTTGGCCAGGTTGGCCCCCAGCCGCCCGCAACCCGCGATTATTGTGTACTGCTTTATGGTTTTTTCTTTTAACGCCGGTTTCATTTAACACTCCCCGTTTTTATTTTAATATGGCAGATCGCCTGTGCGTCGAGCAAACTCGCCTATCGAATAAATAGCATTATACATGTATGTAAGAAAGTTGTGAAGGGGTATGTGGGGTTAATAGCAGTGGACATTAATGTAAATTAATAATATTTGACATGAAATGCATTTTTGTGCATAATAGGACAAAAGGAGTGATAACAATGAAGGTAGAGCGCATAAGCGAAAATCAAGTTAAGTTCATACTAACCCCAAGCGACTTAGCGGAACATGACATGAAAATATCCGAATTAGCCGTCCACCCTGAGAAAATACATATGCTTTTCCATGACATGCTGGAGCAGGCCATGGAGGAATGCGGTTTTCAAATTGATGACGCGGCGCTGATAATTGAAGCCATGCCTAGCTCATTGGGCGGTATTATGATAATAGTAACCAAGATTCCCGGACCGCCGGAGACCACGCCCGAATTTCCCGCGCACTACACCCACGTAGGGGAAACACGCCAGCGCCAGAAGTTTGCCCAGGAAAAAACTAACGGGGCAGGGGCTTCCGGAGGAGCCGAATCTGACAACATGTTAATCTTCTCATTTAATTCGCTTTCCTTGGTAGGGGCGGCGGCCCGCAGGCTGCGCCAGCGCTTTAGCGGGCTGAGCAGTCTCTATAAAAACGAGGGCAGGTACTTCCTTGTTTTGCAGCGCGACCGAAGAAACCTGGGCGGTGAACTGACGAACGCCATGCTGGAGGCTGTGCTGGCCGAATACGGCTGCAAACACGTCTCCAATCAGGTGGCGAAAAGCTACCTCTCCGAATACGGCGAAATGCTTATTGCTGATTGGGCTATGAGCGTTATGGCGGAAAATGATTTTTAGGCGGGCTTTGGTGCGTTGGGTTGGACTCGCGAATGTTGATATTTCCTGTAGATTTGGAAAATGTATTCATTCGCGAGTGTGATTATGCATAGCAACAAAGAAAGAAAGGATTATATTAATGGAAGCTTTAAAACCTGAATGCTACATATACGAAAACTGGTTACCGCTAAGGCGTGTTTGAAAATTCCTAAAAGCGCGAAATTTCGAATGAAACCGCTGCAATGATAGTCGAGCTTGCTCGACGCTTCGCGCTGAAATCCAGTTTTCAAACACGTCCTAGTGGTGTATCCGACGGTATTTTAAAGAACAAACAAATGTTTTTGGCCAGCAATTGCAACCGCAAACGCCACGGGGTCACTTGCTATGATTTATAAGCGGATACACCACTAGTGGTGTATCCGTCGATATTTTAAAGAAGAAATAAATATTTTCGGCCAGTAGTTTCAAGCGCAAATGTCGCGGGAGTGCGGACGAACCTAACGGTGATTTGTCCGTTGGTTCGCCCCTACTATGATTTATGAGCGGATACACGGTCCTAGTAATATCCCTTGCGGCGCGGAAACGCAACAGAAATTTTTATCGGCAATGTTGGGCCAATTTCGTGTTTGTCCGCCCTCTGCGGCAAATCTCAGCGTTCGCGAGTATAACGGGCACACCGCTACAGCGTAATTTCAATTAACCGCACTTCCAAGGGTTCCAGTACCGCGTTTATATCTAAAACACCATCGGGCACATCTTCCTCGCGCAGGTAAATTTTCGGCACGGAAATCCGTTTCAGATACGCCGCGTCGTCGGGGCTTAACGGCCGGGCGCCCATTTCCACCCAGGCGTCAAAAGCAGAGCCATGTTTCCAGTTGAGAACACGCTCCCTTATGACGCATTTTTTTGCCGGCAAATCGGTAAGCATAAGCGATACGTTCAACTTGGCCAATTTCAAAAATGGGGCGTAGCGTTTTGTGAACGACATATCAAAAGTTCCCTTTTGTCAAGGTAGTATTTTCGACTTTGTTTACGTAGGTGTGCGCAAAGAGAAAATCGAGGAAGACGCGTTCCGTCAAGGCAGTGGTTTTTCAACTTCATTATGCCCGGGTGTAAAATTCACAATTTGTTCACAAAAAACGCTTGACAAACCGACTGTCGGTATTATATAATTTATTATACCAACGGTCGGTATTTTGTGTTAGATTGGAGGAAAGCGCTATGACGAGGAAAAACAACCCGAAGCAGACAGTTGAAAGTATCATCGACATCGCGACGAAGCTGTTTATGGAAAAGGGATACGAGCATACGACCATGCAGGACATCGTGGATGGGCTGGGCATGTCGAAAGGAGCAATCTTTTACCACTTCAAGTCAAAGGATGACATTCTGGACGCTGTGGTTAAGCGCATGATCCGGCAGCTGGAGAGCGCCGCGAGAGCCATTGCGAACGACACGGCGCTCACCGCGCATGAAAAAATGCGGCAGATCATTTCCGCTATCAATATATCCGATGGTCCCAACGGAGGATTGATAGAGGAGCTGCATCGCCCGGACAACGCGATGTTGCATCAAAGAAGTATCTCAGGAACCATTGATATGCTGGCTCCGATTATGGCCGACGTAATCACGCAGGGTATGGAGGAAGGCGTTTATCATACTGCTTATCCGCTCGAAACCATCGAGTTCATTCTGGCGGGCGACCAGTTGGTCTTTGACGCGGGTTTCTTTCAGCGCACAACCGAAGAACTGCAATCGAGGGTGGCGGCTCTCGCCCGAAACAT
>JAISYE010000186.1 GCA_031297485.1 Clostridiales bacterium | reverse complement strand
GTGCGGGCATTGAATAAGTTTTGAGGGTTAGAAACGCGAATTTTATCTCGCCGGTTAGATGAAAAAAAGGGTCTTTCAAAATTTGGGTGGAACTTGGAGTGTTCGACTCTTGCTATACCGCCACTGGTGCCAAAATTGCAAAAGTCTAGCATTTCTAGGACGTGTTTGAAAACTGGATTCCAGCGCGAAATTGCGGCAGTTTCATTAGAAATTTCGCGCTCTAAGGAATTTTCAAACACGCCTTAGTACGTGTCTGAAAACTGGATTCCAGCGCGAAGTGTCGAGCAAGCTCGACTATCATTGCAGCGGTTTCATTAGTAATTTCGCGCTTTAAGGAATTTTCAAACACGCCTTAGGGAAAAGACTGTACCTGCATCAAAAAGCGCTGCGTCGAGCAAGCTCGACTATCGCACTCGCCGCCCTTAAGAAGGGGGTCTGGGGATGAAATCCCCAGCGGGGTTTGGGGCCAACGAACAAACCATCGTTAGGCCCCAAGGTTTTAGTGTTTTGACCTTCCCCATTCCTTAAGTTCGCGCCAATGGGCAGAGCCCCAAGGTCTTAATCTTTTGACCTCTGAATAGACACCATTTTTTAAACGAAAGCTCCGCGGCGAATCGGGGCTTTCCTTACCTTATCAAGGCCTTAAACAGGGCGGCGGCTTATTCGTCATAGGCGCAGGCGGCCTCCAGAATCATTTGCTTAAGCAGAGCCTTGTCGTACTTGCCGGGGTCAACTTCAATCTCCATTTCTTCCAACTCGTCGTCCTCCGGAATGTAAGTAACAGAGAAAGCGGTAGTCAGGTCGCTTTCAAAAAGGATTTCGCCTTCAATTGCCCAGGAATCCTCTCCCTTGTCAATGCTTATAATATTTACTTCGCTAATTTGAACCATTTGGGAACCCTCCAAATAAATAAACTATCAATATAATATTATAGTTAGCGCGTTAAGTTTGTAAAGACAGAATATGTTTCGCGCGGGCGGGCCGAACGGACAAATTACCTTTAGACTCGCCCGCCCCAGACGGCAAACCGCGGCGCTCGCGAATAACAACCAAACGAAAGGAAAGCTGCTATGCTTCCGCCAGCCTTTAAAGACCGTATGCAAGAATATTTAGGCGCCGACTGCCGCGCGTTTATAAACAGCCTGGCAAACCCACCCCTGACCGGCCTGCGGGCCAACACGCTTAAAGTGCCGCCGGCCGCGCTTACCAGCCTGCTGGGCAACGCGCTGCGACCTGTGCCTTGGTGCCCGGAAGGCTTTTATTATGATGCGCCGTTCCGTCCGGCCAAGCATCCACTGTACCACGCCGGACTTTATTATATCCAGGAACCCAGCGCTATGGCGCCGGCATCCATACTGGATGTCCGGCCGGGCGACAGAGTTCTGGATATTTGCGCCGCGCCAGGCGGCAAGACCACGCAGCTGGCCGCGCGGCTTGGCGGCCAGGGCATAATAATAGCCAACGACATCAGCGCCAGCCGCTGTAAGGCACTGCTTAAAAATTTGGAACTCTCCGGCGCACGCAACGCCGCCGTCCTCTGCGAACTGCCGGAACGCTTGGCGGAACGGTTCCCGTTGTTTTTTAACCGAATCCTAATTGACGCGCCCTGCTCCGGCGAGGGAATGTTCCGGCGCGACCCTGACGTGGCAAAAGCCTGGCGGGAGGATTGGGGGCAAAGTTTCGCCCGCAGGCAGCGCGCCATACTGCGTGCCGCGGCGCTTATGCTTGACCGCGGCGGCCTCATGCTGTATTCTACCTGCACCTTCAACCCTGATGAGAACGAACGCCTAATAGAGGATTTTCTTAACGAAAACAAAAATTTCTCCTATGCCGCCATTCCTCATGAACGTTACGGAATCGAGCCTTGCCGGACGTCCGGGCCCGGCTGCGGAAGAATTTGGCCGCACAAACAGCAAGGTGAGGGGCATTTTGCCGCTCTGCTGCGAAAAGATAGGTCCGAGCAGACCGAGCCCACGCGTTTTACGAAAGAGATCAACGGGGAAACAGGCGATGTGGAACTGTACCGCGATTTCAGCTCACGATACCTTAATATTACCGAGGAACTGCCTTTGACAAGGCGCGGCACCTCTCTGTTCCACATACCGGGGGATATGCCGTCCCTGGACGGGCTTAGAGTATTGCGGGCCGGTTTTTATATGGGCGAATTTAAGAACAAGCGGTTCGAGCCTTCGCAGGCCTTCGCTATGGGCCTGCGGGGGCCGGAAGCCCGCTATGTGCTGAATTTTTCACAGAACGACAAAGCGGTGGTGCGTTATTTAAAGGGTGAATCCTTGGATATAACCGCGGCCGAAGGCTGGAACCTTGTATGCGCGGAGGGTTTCCCGCTGGGATGGGCCAAGGTCGCCGCAGGGCGGTGTAAGAACAAATATCACAGGAATTGGCTGATGAATTGATGAGGCAGTCGAGCCTGCTCGGCGAAGGAGTAACCAGACCCCGTGCCAGGACGTGTTTGAAAGCTTAATTCCAGCGCACGATTGGGGCGTTTTATCTGGAATTTTGCGTTTTAAAGAGTTTTCAAACACGTCTTACTGGTCAACAAACATTTATTTTTTATTTAAAATATCAACGGATACACCAGTAGGGCCAATCTTAACGTTCGCTGATATAACGGCGCTTAAAGGATTACTTTTTCCCGCAGCCGTTTCCGGCGTTTGCCATTAGAGCCGCGGCCAAAAGCGCCAGGATCGAGACAGCGAACATAACAAAAGAAAATGCCATGTTTTCTAACATAGTATGGTTATACATAAGAGACGTATACACGGCACCGGCGTAATTGTGGCTTATAAAGGGGGACAGCAAGCTGGCGGCGGCCACGGCCAGCGCCGCGTGAATTGCCTTGGACAGCAGGTATATGGAGATTTTAATGTCAGTCTTGCTTAAGAAATTAATAGATTGACAGTGAATCGAAAACCCTCCGAATGAAATTACGGCTGCCGCCGCCAGGAAACGCGGCTTTGAGAAGGGTTCTTCCGCCAAGATACGCGTGCCGTTAGTCATTTCAATAAGGCCGTAGAAGAAACCGTCGAATATCCGTTTATCCTGGCCCGTAAAATTCTCGAACAACGCGCCCGCCGCCCGGGAAACCTCCGTAAGCTCGAACGCGCGCACCAGCACGCAAAACAAGATAATAAAACCTCCCACTGTAACCAGCGTCTCCATAGCATTTTTGACCGAATCTCCCAGGATTTCACCAAAGCCACGACCGTCTTTGTTTCGCGCGGCGCGCATGCTGCGAAAGGCAGCTGACAGCAAAGAACCCGACGAACGGCGAAAATTTCGAAAATCGCCTTTAAAAACCAATGCCTCTTTATTACTGCCGCGTCCGTAAAATTTCATAACAAGGCCGGTAGCCACAGCGGAAATATAATGAGCCGCCATTATAAGGTAACCCGCGCGGGCGTCGCCGAACATGCCAACGCCAACCGCGCCGAGGATGAACAGCGGGCCGGAATTATTGACAAACCCTGCCAGGCGCTGCGCCTCAGTTGTGGTTAGCTCGCCCTTTGCCCGCAGAGCCGCGGTGGTTTTCGCGCCCATGGGATACCCGGAGGTCATGCCGGTAATTAACGCGAAGCCGCCGCACCCCGGCACGCCAAACAAGGGGTACATTACCGGCGTGAGCAGCGTGCCTATAAAACTGACAAACCCCAGGCCGCTTAGAATATTTATCCCTGCCACAAATGGCAGCAGCGAGGGCAGCACATTACTGAACCAAAGCGCTGTACCTTCACGGGCCGCGTCTATCATTTCCGCGGGGAACAGAATCAGCAAGATATTGAAAAACGCAATTATCAGCGGCGCCGCAAACGGCAATAATTTTTTCATGGGTTCCGAATTTTTCATACAATCACGCCCTGATTTTGGCGTGTTTCAAAAGTTGCAGACATATATTTTCCCATCCCAGCTGAATTCCTGCATAAACACAGGTTTTTGATACATTTGGAAATAAATGTGTCTGCTGATTAAGCCCAAATGTGAAACACGCCCTGATTTTTATAAACAAATATGTAATTATATGCTCGCGCGGGCCACTTATGCCACGCCCACTCAGAGCCGGCGGCACAGCTGTACTTATGAATGATTCCAGTGTCTATTCAGATGTGTAAGGTGCTTGTTCGTCGGGTTCTCCTTAATGAGTACACGCGAAGCGCAAGAATGGGTCTGGGGCAGAGCCCATAAGCGCGAACTTAAGGAATGAGAAAGGTCAAAACCCTAAAACTTTGGGGCCTAACAATGGTTTGTTCGTTGGCCCCAAACCCCGCTGGGGATTTCATCCCCTGACCCCTTCTTAATGCGCCTAAGGCGTGTTTGAAAATTCCTTAAAGCGCGAAATTTCTAATGAAACCGCTGCAATTTCGCGCTGGAATCCAATTTTCAAACACGTCCTAGTGCAGCGCTTTTTGATGGAGATAGAGCCTTTTTATAAAGAAGCCATCGGGCGGATTGCCATCGTCCCCTACGACATTGCGTGTATCGTAAGGGACGATGGCAATCGTCCCGAAAACCAAGGGATTGTTTATTTTTTTCTTACAGTTCGCACTTATGGGGCTCCGCCTCAAGTTCTTAATCTTTTGACCTTCCCCAAGCCTTAAGTTCGCGCCAATGTAGGTCCATCCCGCGCCTATAAGCCAAACGCTTAGGGCCTCTTTGGAAACTGGATTCCGACGGCCGCGCAAGCTTCAAACACGCCTTAACTGAAAGAGAACCAGCCCTTGACGACCCTGTCCAGCATATTTTTAAGGGACGCGCGTTTTACGCTTTCGACTGTTATAAGGTCGCTGCGCCCTACTTCGTTTCCCTCGTAATAGTAGACTATTTCTCCCGCTTTTGCGCCTTTTTCCGCGGGCGCGCTTATATAGCCTGCCATTTCCACCTTGCTTTCCAGCGCCTGGTTTTTGCCCTTTTGCACAAGGCAGTAAACCTGATTTTTTATCATAACGTCCGTTTGCAGCACGTCGCCCTTGTATATTTTAACACTGCCCTTAGGCGTATTGGCAGGCTCGCCCAAGGTAAGGGCATAGTTGGCGAATCCGTAGTCGAACATTTTTTTCGCCTCATCAAAGCGCACCATGCTTTCCGGCGCGCCCAGCACAACGGAAATAAGCTGCATACCATCCCGCTTGGCCGTGGCGGAAATGCAGTACAGCGCGCCGCTGGTGGAGCCTGTCTTAAGGCCGGTTGCTCCGCTGTACGCCCTTATCAGCCGGTTGGTGTTGGCCAGTTCGGTCTCCTCGTCGCCCCGCGCTAGTTTATGCACAATTTTATCCAGCCATATGCCCGTATACTCAAACACTTCAGGGAACTTGTTTATCAATTCACGTGTCATAAGGGCTATGTCATAGGCGGAGGTAAGGTGCCCGCCGGCGTCCAAGCCGCAGGCGTTTACAAAGTTGGTGTCAGCCATGCCCAGCTCTTTGGCACGGCGGTTCATCATCAGGACAAACCCCTCCTCGCTGCCCGCTATAAATTCCGCCATGGCCACGGCGCTGTCGTTGGCGGACGCGATTACTATGCTTTTTAAAAGTTCGCGCACAGGCTGCCGTTCCATAGCCGCCAGATACACCTGGGACCCGCCCATGCCAGCCGCGTGCTCGCTTATTGTCACGCTGTCATCCCATTTTATTTTGCCATCCGCAACCGCTTCGTAAATAAGCAGCATGGTCATAATTTTTGTCACGCTGGCCGGCGCCAGCTTCTCGTGGGGGTTTTGCGCCAGCAGCACGCTGCCTGTGGCCGGCTCCATCAGCAGCGCCGCTTTCGCGTTTACGTTAAGCGACGGCGGCTCCGTCCCGACCGCAGCCGTCTGGGAAGCCGCGGCGGCAGCCGTGAAGGAAACGGACAACAGCAGCGCTGTTATAATATTTCGAATCTTCATAAAAAAAAGTCCTCCTAATAATCATTGATGAAGTTCCTCGATTGTAGGTTGGACTGTTTTGTTTGAAATATACATATAATTGCAAATTTTCCATTAAGGCCTCTATTATTACTTCAACTTAAAATTGCTGGCCAAATTGCGGAGTATTTCCGCCTGGCTCGCCAGTTCTTCCGTAGAGGCGCCGGTTTCTTCCGACAAAGCCGTGTTGCTTTGCACCACGGTGCTAATCCTCGAAATAAGCGACATCACTTGCTGTACAGACTCGGACTGCTCCTTGGATGATTGCACAATATCCTCAATAATGCCGGAGACTTCGGCGGCGTAGCTTACCACGGCGCTAAGGGTCTGGGAAGTGGCGGCCGCGGCATTTGTGCCTTCATCAACCCTGCTTACGGATTCTTTAATAAACTCGGAAATTTCGCTGGCAGCCTCCTTGCACTTTGTAGCCAAGGACCGGACCTCGTCGGCCACTACGCCGAACCCCTTGCCGTGCACACCGGCCCGCGCGGCTTCCACCGACGCGTTAAGCGACAGAAGGTTGGTCTGGAACGCGATATCGTCAATGACCTTTATAATCATGGAAATTTTTTGCGACGATTCGTTTATCCTGTCCATGGAAACCAGCATCGCGTTCATGTCAGCTTCCCCCTTAATGGCGTTCTCCTTGGAAGTGGCGGATAAAGCCACGGCCTCACGGGCTATTTCCGCGTTCTTCAAAGTCTTTTCGCTGATAGAGTTAAAAGCGTTGCTTAATAAATCTATGGAAGACGCCTGTTCCACCGAGCCATTCGCCACAGCCATGCTGGCGTCCGAAATCTTCCTGGCGCCGTCAGCCACCACTTCAGAAGTGGCGGAAATTTCGGCTACCACTTTGTTGAACCTGCCGATGATATGATTAAGCGCGTCTTTAATCCTGGAGTATTCCCCAATGTATGCCCTGTTAATTTGAAGGCTTAAATCACTGGCTGCCATGGCCTCTAAAACGTCAGATATTTCATTTATATACGACGTAATGTTTTTAATGGTGTGATTAATGGAAGCTTTGATGGTCAGGAAATTCCCTTGGTACTGGCCTTGTATTTTATGGCTGAATTCCCCGGCGTCTATGTTGGCCAGAACATCCTCCGCCTCCTGAATGGGTTCGGCAATAGCGGTCATCAGCAGGTTAAGCTTGTTAAGGAGTTCGGACCAGTCCCCTTTGTACCGGCCGGCGTCCGCGCGTATTGAGAGCTTGCCCGCAATAGCCCCGTTAACCAGGGTGGTAATTTCATCCGAGATAGATTCCAGCTCATGCCGGAGTGTCTCCAGGCTCTCGTTAATGATGGACTTCTGCCCGGGGAACTTTTTAATTTCCACTTCAAAATTACCTTTGACAAATTCATTCAAATATTCCAGCAGCAGACGAAAATCTTCAAAAATATTCCGTACCATCGTGTTGACGCTGGCCGCCATTGTTGCGTATATGCCGTGAAATTTGGCCAGGTCAATTTGCACGTCAATATCCCCCGCATCCACATTGCCGGACATCTTTTCAATCTCCGTGACAAGCAAGTGTACTGTGTCAATTAAAACATGGGTGGAACGGATTAAGTCGCCTATTTCGTCCCGGCCGCCGCTGCCCGCGTCTACATCGAAGTTCCCCCTGGCGACTTCGTTTAACGTGCCCTTCAGCTTTTGAATAGGCCGGACTATGGAATTGACGATTAATACGGCAAGAATGCCCGTGGCTATCGCACATACGGCCAAGAGCGCCAAATAAATCCGCAGCGTGTCCATGTAGAGTATTTCGCCTTCAGTAATAAAGTCAATACTAAACTGGTCATTAATTTCCAGCAGCGCGTTCAGGTTTTCCCGAATCTTCTCGCCGGGCGCCTTTAAGTGGGTAGAGATGTACGCCAGGGCTTCCTCGTTCCGGTAATCCAAGGCCGCGGGTATCAGCTTGGTTTCTAACACATCCCTGTATATCACAAGTGTGTCAGATATGTTTTTAAGGTGTTGGACTGTCTTAGCTTCATCCACTCCAACGACATTGTTAAGCGACAGTTGATAATTGCGAATGGCGTCCTCCATTAACGCAAAGTTGGTCAGTACGCTTTCTTTGTGCCGTTCGTTATCTTCCGCTGTTTCAGCCCAAGACAAGTCTCTTGTAGCGGCCCGCAGGTTCGCGTAGGCCATGGGGAAGCGGACAAGTTCCTTGTAGGGTTGGGCAATAAGCGCCCGCGAATTTTCGATGCTTCTTAAGAGTTTCCTCATATTCTGGATACTTACAAACGCCAAAGGGATTAAAAACAAATAGATTACCATGTACCCAAGCATCAGCCTTGTCTTAACTTTTAGATTCTGGATTTTCATGCATTAATTCTCCTTTAATTAATTGGAAATGGGTCCGCACAGCGTGAAGCAATTGCCCCAGCGCGCGGTCCAAAACCTTCCTGGGGCACGCGATGTTAATCCTCATGAACCCTTCCCCTTCCGGGCCGAATATGGTCCCGCTGTCCAGCCACAGTTTGGCTTCGCGCAGCATAAAGGAGTCCAGCTCCGGCTGAGGCAGGTTAAGGCCGCGGCAGTCCAGCCACACCAGGTAAGTGCCTTCCGGCTCCACCATGCGGATGCCGGGTATTTTGCCAAACAAAAAGGTCCGTAAAAATTCCAGGTTGTCGGCCAAGTATTGGTTCAGGTCCTTAAGCCACGGTCCGCCGCCGCGGTAGGCGGCCATACAGGCGGTAAGCCCCGCGCCGTTTAACTGGCTGAACCCGGTCCGTTCTATTTCATGTTTAAACCTGACCCGCAGGCTCTCGTCAGCGATAAAAATATTAGAGATCTGCAGCCCGGCCAAATTGAAGGTTTTGCTCGGCGCCGTACAAGTAATGGTGTTATTTAAAAATTCAGGCTTTAACGACGCGAGAACCGTGTGTGTGTGCCCCGGATAAATAAAATCGCAGTGAATCTCGTCAGAAACAACCAAGCAGCCGTGCCTGAGGCATATATCGCCCAAGGCGGCAAGTTCCTCCCGCGTCCACACCCGCCCCACAGGGTTATGGGGACTGCACAGGATAAATAGTTTTACATTGTTTTCCGCGATTTTCCTTTCAAAATCGGCAAAATCAATGCGGTAGGCACCCTGGCCTTGATAGACCAGCGGGTTGTTTATCAGCCTTCGCCCGTTCACATGGATTACCTCGGAGAAAGGGTAGTATGCCGGCCGCTGAATAAGCACGGGATCGCCCTTTTCGGTAAAGGCGCGGACAGCGGCCGCTATCGCGAAAACCACGCCAGGCGTTTTAACCAGCCAGCCGGCCTTGGGTTCAAACCCAAAACGCACGGAGAACCATTGATACAGCAGGTCAAAGTAATCCGCCTTTACTTCACTGTAACCGAAAATGCCGTGCCTGGCCAAGCGGGCCAAGGCGTCGGTTACGCAAGGCGGCGCGGCGAAGTCCATGTCCGCTACCCAAAGGGGCAGCGCGTCTTCGGCCCCGCCTCGTTCGTCCGCGAAATCATATTTTAAGGAATTTGTGTTCTTCCTGGGTATTATTTCATCAAAGGAATATCCCATATATTTAATAACCTCGTTTCTATATATATCCACGAACGCCCCGATTCTTCACATTGAAGACACCGCGCTTCACGAGCTTAAGAAGGGGTCTGGGGGCGAAGTCCCCAGCAGGGTTTGGGGCAGAGCCCCAAGGTCTTAATTTTTTGACCTTTCCCAATCCTTAAGTTCGCACGTATGGGGCGGAGCCCCAAGGTTTTCCCATGGCCTGTTCCAAATCAGCGATTAAATCGCCCGCGTCCTCAATACCTACGGAAAGACGTAACAGGCGGTTATGTATACCCAACTGGTTACGGACTTCCTCCGGCACATCGGCGTGGGTCTGCAGAATCGGATAAGTTATAAGGCTTTCCACACCTCCCAGACTTTCCGCGAACATAATAATTTTAACATTTTGCAGTATTCTGCGGGCGGTTTCCTCACTGTCGGTCTCAAAGGAAATCATGCCGCCAAATCCGCTGGTCTGCCCGCAGGACAGCGCGTAATCGGGATGGGCCGGCAACCCGACATAATAGACCTTCTCCACTTTCGGCTGCTTTTCAAGCCATCGGGCTATTTCCATGGCGTTCCGCTGGTGACGCTCCATGCGGATTGCGAGGGTTTTTATTCCTCGGAGCAGCAAGAAGGCGTCAAAGGGCGGCAGGCACGCGCCCACGGTTTTGTACAGGAAGCGCAGCTTTTCCGACAGTTCATTACTTGCCACAACCAGGAAACCCGCCAGGGTATCGTTATGGCCGCCCAGATACTTTGTACCGCTGTGAATAACCGCGTCGGCACCCTGCAATATGGGCTGCTGGAAATAAGGCGTCAGAAAGGTGTTATCCACAATCAGCAGGATACCGTTTTCCTTGGCAAAACCCGATACCGCCCGTATATCCGTAACATGCATCAGAGGGTTTGTCGGGGTTTCGACAAAAATGGCCTTAGTGCGGGCGCCTGTGCGCTTCCTTACCGCGTCTATATCGCCGGTGTGCAGGTAGGTGACAGAGACCCCGTTCTTTTTCAAAACATTGTCAAACAGCCGCACCGAACCGCCGTACAAATCCCTGGACGCGATAATTTCATCTCCCGGCCCGAACAGCTCCATTAAAACCACCATCGCCGCCATACCGCTGGAAAAAGCCATTGCGTCCGCGCCGCCCTCCAGCGCCGCCACTGTTTTTTCCAGCGCTTCGCGGGTTGGGTTTTGCAGGCGGGAATAGTCATAGCCGGCGCTCTGCCCGACCCCGGGGTGGGCGAATGTGGCGGATTGGTAAATAGGGACGCTGACTGCCCTCGTAGAGTTGTTCAAGTCTTTTGCCCCATGGACGCAAAGAGTTTGGAGGTCTTTTAACGGTTTGGGCACAGCCGGTGTTTCTTTCATATTCTCACCTTTTTTATTCTGTCATGTTCTTTAGATATTCCTTAGCCAGTATATTATGATAGGCGTCTATATTTCAATAGGCATGTATACAAATCGTAAATAAATTATATCTTACACTATTTAGTTTCATTTGCCAATGGGGGGGGGATATTTTGTTTTTTTTTGGATAGTGTCTGTTCAGAGGCGCAAGGCTTATGCCTGTTTGAGTGCGCGCGAAGCGAAAATTCCGAGAAAAACGGCTTGAGGTTTTCCCTCGGGTGGGATATAATACGCTTTACTGCCGGCGCGCGCGCGGGCGTAAAAAATTTGACCGTTCGCGGTATAACAAAAGGAGTGATGCGGTTTGAACGAAAAAATGGCGCAACACGCGGACTATGCGGAGGAAACGGGGTATCTGCGCTATGTGGCCGTGTATATGCGAAATTACCTGGCGGAACTGGAAAAGCAAAAGGCTGAAATAGACACCAGGGTCGAATATTCACTTAAGCATTACAATTCCGACAACCCGGAACAGTTTACAGAGCTTACGCTTAATACCGAACAGCAGGACTATCTGTCCGCCAGGCTTGCGCAAAGCAGACGCGCGGTTAAAAAGCCGTATTTTACGCGTGTGGATTTTACCGCGGACGGCGAGCGGACGCCGGAAAAGCTGTATATCGGCAAAATGTCTCTCAGGCGCGTTGAGGACAACAACATGCTGGTCGTAGACTGGCGCGCGCCCATCTCCAATTTGTATTACGACGGAAGAATAGGCCGCGCGGGCTATGTCTCGCCGGAGGGCAGGGTAACGGGCGACCTGCTGCTTAAACGTCAGTACATCATAGAGGATTCCGAACTGACGGACTTTTTCGACATCGACATAACCGCTAATGACGACTTTTTGCAGGCCGCGCTGGCCTCCAGCAAGGACGAGCGGCTTAAGGACATTGTCTCGACAATACAAAAGGAGCAGAACCGCGTAATACGCGCGGATATGCTCCGGCCCCTTATAGTGCAGGGAGCGGCGGGCAGCGGCAAGACCACGATAGCCCTGCACAGGATTGCGTTCCTTCTATATAATTATGAAAAGACCCTGCGCCCTAAGAATATAATGATCCTGGCGCCTAACCGGTTTTTCATAAGTTACATTTCAGAGGTTTTGCCGGACCTGGGCGTAGAGAACGTTTTGCAGACCACCCTCGCGGACTTTACGGCGGAGTTTATTGACGAAAAGCTCAACCCGCGGCCTGCAAGCGGCAAACTCAACACCCTTATTTCGCGTCCCGCGCCGGAAGAACCGCCGCTGGCGGCGCGGATATCAGCGTTTAAATCTTCCCTTGACTATAAAGACATAATAGACGCGTTTTTGGACAAAAAAATACGCGAACTTGTTCCGCGGCGCGATTTTTTGCTGGGCGGCCAGGTCTTGCTTACGCACGCTCAGGTACTGCGTATATTGCTCGAGGATTACGCCTTTCTGCCTGTTGAAAAACGCGTAAAGGAACTGCGCAAATATCTGACAAACGCGCTGAACGCCCGCAAACCCGGCCTAATGGAGGATGCGGCGCGGGAATACGACAGCCGGGCCGCTGCCGCGAGGCTGGAATACCCCGCGGATTGCGAGGAGCGCCGGCTGCTTATGCGTGAAATCTACGGCGAACGGGACGCGCTGCTGGCGAAGCTTACGAAAGAAAGCAAGTCCCTGGTCCGCGACTATCTTAAAGCGGCTGTGCTGAAAAAGACCACGGCATACTACAAGGAACTGACAAAGGATGAGGAACTCTTCCGGCGGCCGGGACTGGGCGCCGAAAGCGAAGCCGCACGGAAGGAGACGGCGGCGCTTTTGTCCAAGAACATTTACGAGGACGAGGATATGGCGGCGCTGATACACCTGCATTATATAATGCGCGGGAACGAGTATTATGACCTGCGGCACGTGGTAATTGACGAGGCGCAGGACATGAGTGTTTTCCAAATGGCCGCCTTGCGTGAGGTTATGCGGGGCGACAGTTTCACCATACTCGGCGACTTATGTCAGGGCATCTATTCGTACAAGGGAATACAAAACTGGCGGCAAGTGACGGAAGACGTGTTTGGCGGCAAGGCTGACTACACAGAGCTGGAGCAAAGCTACCGCACGACCGTCGAGATTATGAACTACGCCAATACTATAATTTCCAAGCTTGACCTGGGCGTGCCCGCCGCGCGCCCGGTAATCCGCCACGGCGAGCCGGTGACGCCCCGGGAGGTCCGCAGCCGCGCCGAACTCGCGGAAGCAGCCGCCGGGGAACTCAAACGTCTTAAGGCTTTGGGCTGCAAGTCCATTGCCATAATTACGAAAACACCGGAAGAATCCGAAAGCCTGCTGGCCGCCATTTCCGCGCGCATAAGCGGCACAGGTATGCCCGCGCCGGCCCTGCTTTGCGGCAGCGAGCTGGAATACAGGGGCGGCGTGGTGATTTTGCCGGCACACCTTTCCAAGGGCTTGGAATTTGACGGGGTAATTATCGCCGGCGCCTCGGAAGCCAACTGGGGCGAGTCCGAATTGGAGCTTAAGCTGCTGTATATCGCCGCTACCAGAGCCTTGCATTACTTGGTTGTGCTTTTTTGTGTTTTTTGGGAATAGCGTTAAAAAAAAACAATTGACACCTTTCAACCCAATAGTGTATTATAAAAATAACGATTACTTCAAGCGTTAAAGTTACTTAAAATAAAAACTAGTATGGTCATCTGGGTATTACTCGGATGTGACTGGATGCGGATTATACTCGCGAATGTTGAGATTTACCATAGGGGCAAGTTGTGTTCGCCTACACCTATTGGAAAACGCGTTCGTTCGCGAGTATAAGTGGTTGGTTATATACGGTGTTCTACACTAAGCGCTATACTCCTTAATAAGGGAAAAAGGAGAAACTGGAGCGGCAGGGAGCTTTAAAAGTTTAATGGATGTCAATAAAAAAAACATGGCGGGTTTGCTGTGTTTTTCTTCGGTATCTTACGGAAAACCTTATCCCCGTGCGGGATTAAGGCGTCTGTGAAAACTCCCTTAACTAAGTAAGTAAGAAGGAAATGTTGTCAGTATGAAAGCAGTTGTTCTGGCGGGCGGTTTTGGCACGCGGATCAGCGAAGAATCACACCTGCGCCCAAAGCCAATGGTTGAAATTGGTGATTCGCCTATTTTGTGGCGTATAGTGAATATTACACTCCTCACGATTTTTTCGACAGGGCTTTATGTATCGGAGTAATACATATTACGATGGATGCAGTAGCAGAAGGCAAAGTTGAAATCAGGCAAAAGACGGAACCCGCAAAGGGATACTGCCCGATGCTTTATGTGTAAAGCGCGCTAACACCAGTCCATGAACTGCGGTTGGCGGGAGATGCGGCAAGGTATACAGCAACACTAATAATAAGCGCAGTGGTTGCGCCGGTACGACCGAGTTAGCCATATTGCTTCACGCGTTGGGAGCGCGGGAGTGATGCTCGGTTCGGCATAGTCGAAAATTTTGGCTAAGTCACCGTGGCGAAGCTATGCCCATAGAGAGAATGACGGATATGATGCAGGAATGACAAATGGCGAGCACCTGAAGCCAAAGTGGTTTTCAGAATCGGCGAATTGGTTTGTCCTCTTTGTCCGGTCAAGAGGCGAACAGCAAATAGCTGAACAAATACAGAGTTTCCTAGACCCCGAAAGATACGTTGTGTTTTGCCCCACAAAGGATTACGCCTTTAAAAAAAATGGCGTAACGACGAAGCGTAAGGGACTGTGGCTCGATGGCTATGTATTCATAGTTTCGATGGAGGACGAGGACGAAGTTAGGAAAATGGTATCACCGATAATTAACCGCTGCGACGATATTTACAAGTTCCTGACTTATGATAATGAGCAAATAAAACTGATCGAGCGCGATAAGGCGATAATGACGGCGCTGCTTGACGCTGAGTTTAACATTGCTGCTTTGAAAGCAGTTGCCGTAGGCGATAAGGTTCAAATAACAGACGACGCGCTTAAAGGGTTTGGCGGCAAGGTTGTTAAGGTCAACAAGCATAAACAATGCGCGACGATTCAGGTTAATATGTTCGAGAGGACGATAGAGTGCGTGGTAATGCTTGATTTTGTGGAGAAGGTCAATGCGGTGCAGTAAGTGCAAACGCGCGTCATTACTTAAGAAAAAAATAAACAATCCGTTTTATTAAAAGTTGTTCGGGTTAAGCGGCGGAAAAATCAAGCTGCCTAAGCTGGGGTTTGTCAAATGCGCCGTTTCCCGCCCTGTCGAAGGCAGAATCCTGTCGGCAAGCGTGTTTCAGGTACCGATCGGTAAATATTTCGTTTCGGTATGCTGTACAGACGTTTACCCCCCCCGTTTGAGCGGACAGGGAAAGAAATAGGATTGCGCTTCGGGATACGGGCATTGGCAGTAAACTCCGACGGCCGAACTTTTGAAAATAACCGTTACCTCGCAAAATCGCAAAAGAAAATCTCGCGGCTTCAGCGGCGCGTTTCACGAAAACCAAGCGGTAGCGCAAACCGTGAAAAGGCGAGAACTGCCTTAGCGAAAGCCTATGAACACGTGAAGAACCAAAAGACCGACACGCTCCAAAAGCTGACGACGCATATGGTGCGCGATTACGACACGGTTTGCGTCCGCAACGAGGAACTGACCAAGATGATTAGGCGGCGTCCGTATGCCTATCTACTGTCGGACGCGGGCTGGGTAGAGTTTACGAAACTGCTCCGCTACAAATGCGGTTGGTACGGCAAGCGATACATTGAGATTGATGCGAAGTTTCCGAGCGTACAGTTGTACAGCTCGTGCGGCTCGAAAAACGCCGCGCTTGCCGAGAACAAAAATATTCAGGAATGGGCTTGCCCGAAATGCGGGGCAAAGCACGAACGGGCGAAGAACGCCGCGCGCAACACATTGATCGAAGGGCTTCGTTCGTTAACTTCGGAATAAAGATACATATAAGGTACGGGCAGGCTGCCCGGAACCTATACGCTTGGGGAGAAAGCGTAAGCCGGCTTGCCGCCGCATTCGTTGAACCAAGAATCCCGGCAGCGGAAAAGCCGAGTTCCGTATTTTGTAAAAAAATAAAGCAAAGGTACGGGCAGGCAGCCCGAAACTTAAACGCTTGCGGATAACAAGTAAGCCGCTTGCGCATTGTTCGATGAAGCAGGAACCCCGGGTAACAGGGGATGCAAAATACCGTATTTTGTTGAGAGATAGATACGGTTCAGAAATTCAGGTACCTAACAGAAATATTTTCCGATAGTTTGGCGGAAAGAAAGGAGTGAGATTATGCGCAAGCAGCAGCAAAAGCAGATATTAGAGTTAGTTCAGACGCTCAAGGAGGCGCAGTCCGCAAAGCTATACGCGGATTGTCAAGACGGCGCTTTGTCTTTATGGGCTTACATTGAGGAAATTGAAGGCGCGGATTCGGAATGGTTCGGGGCGATTTCACCTTTGCTGGATGAATACTGCAAGATGCTGTATAGCGCAAGCGTTGGCGATGATGTCAGAAACACTCTTAGGAAACAAATAAATGACATAGAAAACTGCGTAAAATTCAAATTGAATCCCGACAGGATTGAAATAATGTTCTTGAGTTATAAGGCAAGTATGAGCGATAGCTTAGAGAGTTTATATCTTGCCGCGAAAGCCGACCCGGGCTACGACGCTTACTGGATACCCGTGCCATATTATGAGTTTACCCCTGATAGAAAACCCAATAAAATGGTCTATGAGGGACGGGAGAGTTATCCTGAGTATTTGATCGCCCGGCTAACAAACGCAGCTACAAAAGGAGCTTCAGGACAGGCCATTTGGGATTATGTGAAAAGACTGATGCTCGTAAAGGAGATTCTGAAATGACGACAGCACTCATCTTTGCGGGCGGCAAGGGGCAAAGGATGAATACCCGGGCCAAACCCAAACAGTTCCTCGAGCTGCACGGCAAGCCCATAATCGTATATACGATTGAACATTTCGAGCGTCACGAGGAAATAAAAAACATTATCGTCGTGTGCGTGGAAGATTGGATGCACGAGCTACAGCATCTCCTGAAAATATACGACGTGGAAAAAGTTAGCCAAATTGTGCCGGGCGGCGACGGTGGGGATAGGTCGATTTACAATGGCTTGAAAGCGTTAGAGGGCATTTGCGAGCCTGACGACATTGTGCTTATTCATGACGGGGTGCGCCCATTGATTAACGGGGAGCTTTTATCTGCCAACATCGCCAAGGTTAAGGAGTGCGGAACTGCAATAACCGTCGAGGCCGTCATTGAGAGCGTGGTGCGCCTTGACAGCAGCGGCTGCATAACGGACATGCCACCGCGAGAAAAAATGTATACGGCGAAAGCTCCACAGTCGTTTCATTACGGAGCAATATGGGAATTGTACAAACATGCTGCTAAAGACGGTATAAGAACAATTGACCCTGCGCATTTGTGCAGTATCTATGGCGTGGAAATGCACACTGTAAAAAGCACGCCGAATAATATGAAAATCACCGCGCCGCAGGATTACTATATTTTCCGCGCCTTGTTCGAGGCGATGGAAAACGAACAGATACTCGGCGTTTGAATTGGGGGGTGGGGTATAATTTGAGACCGGAAATAACGAGCGAAAAAGACTATATCGTATCCCAATGGTCGCGTAATTTCGCAGGTGTGTCAAACCGAAAGCTGGCGATATACGGAATAGGAAAAAACACCAAGATTATTCTTGATAATTTCGATTCTGAAAATATCGCCGGTCTTATGGACGAAGCACGGACAGGGGAAAACATATACGGCAAGCCGGTTATCAGTATGGACGAGGCCTTGTCTTTGGATGTCAGCGCGATTGTAATAGTTGCGAGGTCAAGCAACACGAGGATTATCTATCGCCGGATAGCTGATTTTTGTACTAAGAACTCTATAGAAGTATATAGCATAAACGGAAATAAGGTCAGTTTTGACAGCTATGTAGAGAAATCTTTTGAAAAATACGAAAATATAACCGAGAATATTCTTAAAGAAAAAATCGCCGGCGCCGAAGTCGTCAGCTTTGATGTTTTTGACACGTTGCTTATGCGGCGCGTCTTGTATCCGAGAGATATATTCGCGCTTATGGATAAGGAAATACCGGACGAATTCAGCAGCAGGCGTGTAAAGGCAGAGATGGAACTGTACCGTGAAGGCGGACACCCCAACATCTATGACATATATCAATGCATAGATGGAGCTTCGCCGGATATTGAACTTGAGTTTGAAGCTCAATATCTGATAAAGAGAGAGCGTATGATATCTATCCTGCAATACGCGCAAAAAAATGGCAAGGAAGTATATCTTGTGTCAGATATGTATTTGACGAGAGAAATTATTAAAAACATTATGGATAGGCTCGGTGTGGGGGTTGCCGTTGAAAACATTCTTGTTTCTTGCGACTGCGGCGCATCCAAATCAAGCGGGCTTTTTGAGGTGCTACGTGGAAAGTGCGGTGCTAAAAGGATTCTTCATATCGGCGATAATTTTGAGGCGGACATAGAGAGCGCGAAACGTTACGGCATTGACGACACATTTCATATCGAAAGCGCCCTGACGATGCTGGAGGACAGCTTCGCTTCCGGGATATTAAAATACGATAATTCGTTACCGAATCGTATGCTTATTGCGGAATTTATAAGTAAAGCGCTGAATAACCCGTTTTTATTCGGAGAAACGCAAGGGAAATTCCGGTTGTGCGGGGTTTATGAAATGTCCTACTTGCTTATAGCGCCGCTTGTTCATTGCTTTTTCGGTTGGATGTTTGCCAAAGCCCGTGAATTGCGGCTCGAACGCGTCTTGCTTTCGTCGCGCGACGGGTTCGTAATTGAACTTATGTATAAGCTGTACAAATCAAGAGGGGTGGATTTGCCGCCGATGCAATATTTCTATTCGTCCCGTGCCGCTGCCGTGCTTGCTGGAATATTTGACGACGGGGATATACTGCACGCGGCGCGGCTTGCATATGCTGGAAAAATGCGGGATATGCTGAAACAGCGGTTTCGGCTCCCTGAGGACAAGATACTGCCTCACTCGGATAATATTGACGACGAAAGCTATGTATTGCTCCACAGGGATGCCATAATGCACTGCGCGGATATTTCACGCAAACAGTATATGGCATATATAGACAGCCTTGGCATACCTGCGGGGGCGAACGTAGGCTTCTTTGATTTCGTTTCCTCAGGGACGTGCCAAAAAGCGTTGCAAAATTTCGTGAATTTCGACTTGATAGGTCTGTATTTCGTGGCTGTAAGCGGTGAAGCCGAGTATAAACGCGATGTGAAAATTGAAACGATGTTCGGCTCGCTCAACGTTTTTTCAAATACATTTGAGAAAACGTATAACATAATGGAGAATTATATATTTCTTGAAAACGTCATTACGTCATACGAGCCGACTTTATCCGGCTTTGACGGCGGCGGCAACCCTGTTTTTATCCACGAGCGTCGGACTGAAAAGCAATTTTCGGATTTACGTGAAATACATGCTGCAATACTTGACTATGTACGCAACTCAAAAATGAGATTGGATGACATAAGCGAAATTGACGCGCCCGTCCCCGATTTTCTGCTGAGTCTGTTTCAATCGCAATTTAGTGTTATAGAAACCGACTATTTTGCTAATGAGGAACTCGCGGACGAGTTTTGCAACCGGGAGTTCGGTCTGTCCGATATAATACTATAAAAAGGAGGAAAAAACAATGCTAAACATTATACTGGACATAGTGGATCTGCTCCGTCAGTATTCCGCCGACGCGGATAAAAAGATATTCATCCGCGGAGCGGGAAACAACGCCCGCCGCGTTCTTTCCCACCTTATTGGCTGCGGTATCCGTGTGGAGGCGTTTGTCGACGCGAACTGTAAAAATTTACAGAGCAGGGTTGCAGGACTGCCCGTAATCTCTGCCGAAAGCATGTACGCCTTGCCGAATAAATCTTACTTTATTGTAAATTCGGTGCAAAGCGACAAAGCCTATCTGGAAATCCGCGATGAGTTTCAACGTCACGGTTTGACGGAGAGAGAAGACTATTTCGATTTTGCGAACATAAGCGCGAGATATGATTTGCGCGGCGTTGAGTTTATGGGCTTGGTGCCCGCGTATGATTCGGTTGAAGAAAAAATGGCGGCATACGTCAAAACGGTAATTGCCGATTACACATCGCTCGTAAACGCGAATACCGACTACAGAAAGAACGCTGACATTGTTTTGAACACAGTTAATTTGGTTTGTACTGAGATTTGCACTTTGAGGTGCAGCAATTGCTGTACCAAAAATAACCAAATCTTGAGAGACGCAAAAAGCTATGACGCCGATAAAATTGTATATGATTTGGATAAGTTGCTGTCGGTCGCGGCGGTGACTAAACTTGTGATAATGGGGGGAGAGATTTTCTGCCACCCGAATTATATAAGCATTATAAAGGCATTGGCAAAAATGAAAAGTATAAACAGAATTTGCTGTTGTTCTATTTATAGCAACGGCACTCTGCTACCAAGCGAAGAATTTTACCACGAACTGAAAAAGTTGAGCATACCGTTCTATGTTCAGCTTTCGACATACGCCAAGTCCGCCAAAACACAGGAAATCGCTATGCAATGCAAACATTACGGTATTCCCTGTTTGGTAATGCCGGAGGATGTTTTATGGTTTGCGAGAGGAAATCCCGGCAACGCTGTTTACGATTATACCGGCGAACAGCGCGAGGGGCTGTATCAACGCTGCTTCTCTCCGCATTTTTGCTATGGGTTGCAAGATGGTAAGTTCTATATTTGCAATGTATTTTCATCTTTGCAACAGCACAATGTAATCGCGGATAATGAAGCGGATTATGTTGATTTGCGTTCGGTGAATGACAGCGGTTTGAAGGAGCGCTTAACTGACTATCTGTATAACACAAAAAGTTTGACAAGCTGCAACTATTGCACAGGGACGTTTCCCAATTACGGTAAATACAATATATGCAAGCCTGCCGAGTAAGATAAATAGAAAATAGGGGGGAATTATGGATAAAAAATTATATTTTACGGAGCGGGAAAATATCCCGTTAAGCTATTCGAATGCCTAAATCCACCGATAAGTCTTTCAGATGCTGTTTGTTTTGCAGACCGTGATTCGTCCAAGCACGGCAAAACGCTGTTAGGGTTGCCTATAATGTCGCTTGACGAAGCATTGCGTAGATTTCCCGACGCCGGTATCTATGTCACTCTCGACACTCAATACAGATATGAGGCGTTTCATTCGATAGTTAGCGAATTTGGAATCAACGAGACAAGGATACTAAACTACGAACCGGTTGAGTTGAGGGTTAGTTGTGAGTATCTTGATAATTATATCGCTATAATAAATCAAATCCTGCAAAACGGAAAGTTAGCGCGCGGCTTATCTTTTTGTTGTGCAGGGCACGGAGTACCCGAAAATCATCCATTGATAGAGTTTTCCGGAACGCCAAAGGAAACTTTTGAAAAGTTCCTGCAACTCCGTTCTGATTTGCTTTTCAAGCTGAATAGCGGCTTGCCGTCTAAATGCGACGGCTGTGTAAAGAAAATCAGACGGTATCAACCTTTGCGGCATATCTTCACAAAAGTAATCTTGGGGTCACTTTGTGTGTGTAATTTTGATTGTTTTTACTGTTACAGACACGACCTTGCGTTCAGTCCGAAGGACTTGTCGGACGAGCTGGATGTTTCGGCGTTTTTGCAGTTAGCTAAAAATTATAACGGTGATAACACAGAAAATTTATGGGTATATTGCGCCTACGGTGAAATAACGGCACACCCTCCTGCTTACCGCGAAAAAATATATCAGGAGATACGGGATTTTGACGTCCAATTTGTTACAAACGCCTCAATATATGACGAGTTTATCCATCAACATCTGAAAACCCGTAAAGGCTCCTCAATAAATGTTTCTCTTGACTGCGGAACTCATGAGACGTTCAAGCGAATCAAAGGACGAGCAATGTTTCCCAAAGTGTTAGAGAATTTACGAAAGTACAACGAGGGCAGAATCGGACAAATTTGGTTAAAATATATCTTTCTGCCGGGCGTGAACGATAATGAAAACGATGTTGCCGGATTCGTCGCCATATACCGCGAGTTAAACGTGGACGCCGCCATTATTTCAAGCGACACTCATACTATGTGGTACGAAGATTACAATACCAAGAAAATGTTCACGGCAGTCAATCTGTTCAAACAGCTATGCGATAAAAATAATGTTGATGTCGTTAATTGGTCAGATGTAACTATCGGTAGAATACTTGCCGAGCAGTCTTTTGAATGGGAGGCTTTATAAAATGAAAACTCTGCTTTTTTACAACGGCGATTGGCACAGGCAAAGACCACTGCGATTCAGCGAGTGCTTCGATATGACCGTTGATGAGCTTTATAAAATTTTTCATTCCGGCAACTACCGCAGGAATACTGGAACGTTTCTTATGACGGACTGCCTCGCGAAAAATTTGGTCGCGCAGACTGTTTCCGCATGGGATTTGGACAGCCTAAAAGAATATAAGCCAGCGGCAATCGTCACAAATGCGCTGCACTGCGTTTCCCCTCGTTTCGTCTTTGACCGCGCGTATTGGCAAAAGATTCTCGACTTGAACGCGAAAGTCGTCCCGATGACTTTCGGTTTCCGATACCATGAAAACGGAGAGTACCACCTCACGGACGATATGGTTTATATATTCAAGCAAATATCCGAGAGGAACGAAATCGGCGTCCGTGGCGAGTTCGTCGCGGAAATATTAAATGGATACGGGGTAAAAAACGTCAGGGTAATTGGCTGTCATTCGCTGTTTTACCATATGAACAGGAGTTTTCGCGTTGACCGCGTTAATCGCGTGTGCAATCGGATAAATTTTAATTTCAATCAATGTTATTCGGATTATTTCCAATCCCATTTGGATTTTTGCCGGACCTCCTTGCCTGTTTTCAATTACTTTCTTGCGCTTTTTGTAAAGAGGCAAGCTGAAGTTGATTACACTATGCAGACCGCATTTATGAAAGAGCTTACCGGATTCGCCAATTTTACAAATTTTGGCGCGGCAAAAAATTTTGTGATGAGCAAGGGAAGGAATTTTTTTTCGGTTGACGATTGGGTAAACGCTCTGAAAGA
>JAISYE010000185.1 GCA_031297485.1 Clostridiales bacterium | reverse complement strand
ATCCACTTCCGGGTTTTGGTAGGCCACCACGTTGTCATACCCGCCAGAGTAAGCATACTCGGAACTGAATAGTGAGGCGAGGACTGTTGGGCTATACTGTCCCCAGCCCCAAACCACGCCGGAGCTTCCCATGTTTGCGGAAATCTCATCCCAGCTGGAGGAGTGAGGGCTGATTTTGATGCCGAGCTCTGCCGCATCCTCTGCCAGGGCGGCAGCCAACACATACCGATCCTCGGCGGCATACACGTCGAACTCGCAGATGATGCCGTCTTTCTCGCGGATACCATCTCCGTCGCTGTCTACCCAGCCGGCATCCTCCAGCAGGGCAATGGCCTCGTCCTTGCGGTTATCCTCGTAGGTATACGTATTGGCCCACACCAGGTTGTCGGTAAAACCAACAGCAGGTTTGCCGATGCCGTTGAAAGCGTTGTCGATGATGGTGGCCCGGTCGATACCGATGGACAGGGCTTCACGCACCGCGGCATCGGAGGTGACGTTGTTGCCGTACACCACACCGTCCCGCTCCTCCTCGGGGTTCACCGGCAGGCTGACCATACGGATGTCCATGGTTTCCAGCGGCGCTATGGTCATGCCCTCCACCGTTTCGCTTGCGTAGTTGGGGCTCACCATCACCACGTCCAGTTGGCCGCTACGTGCCGCCGAGAGCGCCGCGTCGCCGTCCATATACACCAGCGTGATTCGGCTAATGGATGCGGCCCCTTCGTAGTAATGTTCATTGGGTTCTACGATGATCTGCTGGTTGGCGTCGTACTGCACGACCTTCCATGGCCCGGTGCCGATGGGGGCCTGGTCAAAGGCCGTGCTGTCATATCCGTCGCTGGGCACGATGCCCAGCATGGCGGTGGTGTCGAGGAAGGGGGAATACGGTTCGGCAAGAGTAAACACCACTGTGTAATCGCCATCTGCTGCAACCGATGCCAGCCGGGTGAGGTCGACATTTTCGTTTTCGGCCTGGTTGGATTTCACGGTTTCATAGGTGAAGACGATATCCTCGGCTGTCATATCGGAACCATCGCTGAACTTCACGCCCTCGCGCAGGGTGAAGGTGTAAACAAGGGCATCGCCACTCACATTCCAGTCAGTGGCCATATCTCCCACATATTCCGAGGACGGGTCCACCTTGATGAGCGCCGCGTTGGTAAAGGAATAGCCGTAACTCATGGCGCCCTTTACCGGGTCCATGCTGCTGCTGAAGATGGTGGTACCAACATAGGCCACGATGGAGCCGTCGTCGTTTGCACCAGCATTTACTTGCGAACTTGGCACGGATGTTTCTGTTGGGGGCGTGGAACTGCCGGTAGCGCCGCCGCACCCGGTGAGTACCACCGTACAAAGAACTGCTGCCAGTAATAGCGCGCGCCTCTTTTTCATTCTACTTCTCACTTGTTTCTCTCCTCTTTCTGAATTAGCATTTAGAGGGCCAACCTGAATTAGCTAAAAGCGCAAAAAAAGAAGGCCCCTGTTTGAATAGCGGACCTTCTGGCCAGCGAGAAACTTCGTGTTTCCATTAGGTGATACACATGATACACTAAAAGGTGGGATAGAATATCCCGATGGAAGCACTTTTCAAAGCGCCGAATCTGCTTCGCGCAAATCATTTCTATATAATGATAGCACCTAAGTGTTTTGCTGTCAACAATTCATCGTAACAAGATCGACCAGGACACCTTTGACAATGTTCAGCGTATCCGTTCAAATGTCCGGCGATACCCGGACGGACGGGGCGAAGCCCATTCCCTCACCGGCCTCATGTACTGCCCCGATTGCGGCGGTAAAATGTATGTCCACCGCACCAACAACGGCAAGCGCGTGGCGCAGTACACCTGTTCCCAATATTCTAAAGTGCCTGTCGGTGTTCTCTGCGGCACACAGCATCGTATTAACGCCGAAGTGGTTTTGACACTGATTGCCGATATGCTCCGCACCATAGCGGAGTATTCCAAAAATGACCGCGCCGAGTTTGTCAAGGCAGTCACGGAAGCACAGGAAACACAGCAGAAAAGCGATATTGTCAAAAAGAAAAAGCGGCTTGCCGTGGCGCAGAAACGAGCCGCCAAACTTGAGAAGCTAATCTGCAAAATCTATGCGGATTGTATTCTTGGCAAGCTGCCCGAATCGAGATATGCCGCCCTTGATGAACAGTACGCCAAAGAGCAGGGCGCGTTGTACGAGGAAATCAAGGGGATTGAAGCCGCAATCGACGGCTACGAGCAAAGCCGGAAATCAGCCGACAAGTTTATCGCCCTTATCGAGAAATACGAGAACTTTGACACGCTGACCACGCCCATGCTCCTTGAGTTTGTTGAAAAAATCCTTGTGCATGAGCGTGACCGCAAAGGCAGTATTGAAACGACACATGAGGTTGAAATCTTCTTTAATTTCGTCGGGAGATACATTCCCCCGCATTTCGAGGAAGTAACCTTGACCCCGGAAGAACAGAAGGAACTACGCAAAAAAGAAGAACGCAAGGACAAGCTGCACCGAGCCTATTTACAGCGCAATGCAAGCGGGGCGCAAAAGCGGTATGAGGATAAAATCAAGGCCGCGAAAAAAGCGGAAATGGATACGAAAAATAACGCCCTGCGAGCCGAGGATATTTCCAAAGGCGTGTTTATTCCCGTTAGTAACTTGCCGAAAGGTGAGCCGACGAGAGCGGCCTTGCCTGCGGCGGTGAATCAATAATACGGAACGGATACCCCATAATTGAGGTATCCGTTCTGGTTTTTGCCGAATTACTTTGCTGCTTTTTTCCAATACCGATAACAGTCGCCGCCAGTTTTCGACACAGAGTGTTTGAAAATTCCTTAAAGCGCGAAATTTCTAATGAAACCGCTGCAATGATAGTTGAGCTTGCTCGGCGCTTCGCGCCGGAATCCAGTTTTCAAACACGTCCTAAGGTACACGCAATACCGTAGAGGCGGGGTCAGCCCACCCTTCAGCAAGGCGCCAAGCCAACAAGTCGCACTCCTTGACAAATACCCCCCTATAGTACCAGCTATTACATATAGCAAAACAGCCGCGTTTGTTATATATTCAAAATAAAACTCTCTAGGGGGCGGGATTGTGGAGGACGGGCCGGTAAATATCAGTTATCTGGAGGCGTATAGAAAGTACATAACGCCAAGGCTCATGGAAATAGACTTGTTTTTAAAATCGCGCGCGCGTAAGATGTCCGTGCGAAAAGCGTCTTCGCTGTTGGATATACCCGAGGATGAAGTGCGGGCGTTTTTGCGGCGTGAAAACATCGGGCACCTGGACGGACGGGCGTTTTTGAAGATTATGCGCGAAGGCTCCAGCCTTATTTGCGGAATGTACAGGCGCGAACTGGAATGCGAATCGCCCTTTGTATATTCCCGTGAGGAAATTGCGTATATTTATGGAATTGCGCTGGGGGTTGTGAATGACATATGCGATTCCTTGCGCATTAAAGAAGCAACTAAGTTCACTTTGCCGGAAATTTTGGCACGGTGCGTGTTTAGCGTCAAAATTACTTGCTAAGGCATGTTTGAAAATTCCTTGGACGAAATTTCGTTCGTATGGGCGGATGGCAATCCGCCCATACAATTTCGCGCTGGAATCCTATTTTCAAACACCTTCAAAGGACTTGTAAAATAATGAAAATTTTTATTTCAGGCGGCTGCAAAAACGGGAAATCCACCCACGCGCAGGCTTTGGCTCTCGGGCGGCGCAAGGCGTCCCGCCCGCAGGCGGCGTCCCACCCGCAGGCGGCGTCCCGCCCGTTGTACTATATAGCGACAATGACGCCGGGAGACGAGGAGGACCAAGCCCGTATAGCCCGGCATGTGGAGGAGCGGCGCGGGCTTGGCTTTGAGACCGTGGAAATTCCCAGAGGAATTGAAACTCTTTTGGAAAAATGCGATTGCACCGGTTCCTTCCTGCTGGACAGTCTGACCGCCCTGCTGGCGAACGAGATGTTCTCCGGCGGCTTCGACCCGCTGGCGCCGCTGCGGATAAGGGAAGGTCTGGGCCTTATTTTTGAAACCGTAGACGATATTGTCCTTGTGTCGGACTACATATACTCGGACGCGTGGCGCTACGACGAGTTTACAACAGCCTACCGGCGCGGCCTGTCGGCTTTGGACATATTTTGCGCCCAAAGCTGCGACAGGGTGCTGGAAGCCTGCTGCGGGATGGTGATTACTCATAAATGAAAAGGTTCTTAAACGGACTTTCCATGTCCATGGGCATGTTCTCCATAATACCGCCTATAAGCGCCCGCTGGGACGAGACTGCCTTAAGCCTTGTCATACCCTTTTTCCCTGTGGTGGGCGCGGTAATTGGCGGCCTGTGGCTTGGCCTGTCCGCGCTTTTGGAATTTATAAACACGCCGGACTTGCTGCAAAGCGCGGCCCTGACCTTGGCGCCCCTGCTGCTTAGCGGCTTTATACACGTGGACGGCTGCATGGACACCTCGGACGCCATATTCTCACGGCAAAGCCTGGAGAACAAACGCAAAATTTTGAAAGACCCGCACATAGGCGCGTTTGGCGCCGCCGCCCTAGCGGTCCTGCTGCTGACATCCTTTTGCGCGGTGCATACTGTTACGCTTCAAAACAGGCAATATCTGGGGTTTTTGTTCATTCCGATAATAACCCGCGGCGTGGTGGGCATCGGCCTTATTAATCTGCGCGCGATTTCTGACACGGGTTTCGCCGCCATGTTTAAAGGTAAGGCGCGGCAAGCGCGCAGCGCTGTCATTATCGCGGAGTGCGCCCTATGCGTGACCGCTGCATATTTTTTAAAGGTGCTGCCGCCGGTTGCTGCCGCTGCCGCCGCTGCCGCTGCAGCGCTCGCTTGCGCCTTTAAAAGCCTGGACGGCGTCTCCGGCGACGTGTGCGGCTTCGCGCTGGCGGCCGGCGAACTGGCCGGACTTGTCGCAATGGCGGCGGCGTAACCGATAGTCGAGCTTGCCCCGACCCAGCGGCTTTTAAACGGACAATTCACCGCAACGGACAAATCACCGCAACGGACAAATCACCGTTAGGAGTAACTAAAATGCAAGCTGTAGAAATGCGGGCGCGGGCAAAAATAAATATCGCGCTGGATGTGCTGGGCAGGCGCCCGGACGGGTATCATGATCTTAAAACAATAATGCAGTCCATAAGCCTGTATGACACACTCATAATCAAGCGGGGAGACCAGCCGGTTGAGCTGACCTGTGATTTAAAAAGTCTGCCTGTGGACGATACTAACCTTGTGTATAAAGCCGTACTCCTTTTCAAGGAACTATTTTCCTTGTCAGCGCCTATATCCGTTTCCCTGATAAAGAGGATACCCGTGGCAGCGGGCCTGGCAGGCGGCAGCAGCGACTGCGCTGCGGCGCTGCTGGGTCTGCGGAAGTTGTTCGGCGGGCCTGGGCTGCCCGAGCTTATGGAACTGGGCAGGCGCCTTGGCGCGGACGTGCCCTTCTGCATGACGGGCGGCACCATGCTGGCGGAGGGCATAGGGGAAAAACTGACGCCGCTGCCGCCCCACCCTCCGGTGTTGATTCTGGTGGCTAAACCGCCCTTTGACGTTAAAACCCGAGAGGTGTTCGCCGCCTTGGATTTAAACGCCTTGCGGCCGCAGGAACGCCCTGACATTAACGGCGCAATCCGGGGTTTACGCCAGGGTGACCTTCGGGGAATAACGCGCTCCTGGGGCAATGTCTTGGAAACTGTTACGGTTCAAAAATACCCGGTAATATCCGAAATAAAAGATATAATGGTAGAATCCGGCGCGCTTGGCGCCCTTATGAGCGGAAGCGGCCCGGCCGTGGCGGGATATTTTACGGACCGCAGAACGGCTCTTGCGGCCATGAAGGCGCTGCGCGCGGCGTTTCCCGAAATGCGGGAGGTTTTTCTTACCACCCCTGTTCGTAATACAAACGGTGTCAAGGAGGTGTTATAATGAGCCGGACCAATAGAGGAACAGAAGGCAAGGATAATATTGTCAAGTTCCAGCCGCCCAGGGCGCGGCAATCGGGAAGCCGCCCCGCCCCGCGGCGTCCCAAGCGGCGCACGTTCGCGGGGGATATGCGGAAACTGGGGCGTACATTAAGCTTGCGGGCGCGCTGGCTTTTCCGCGGCGCGTCCGCCGTGACAAACCGCCGCCTGCCCCTTGTGGCGGGCATAGCCGCCCTATTGGTTGTGTCGCTTGCGGTTGTGTGGCTTATGACGAATAAAAACGCAGTTGAGGTATACACCGCCGAAACAAAGCTGGGCTGCCTGCCCATTAACCTGGGGCTTACGGCGGAAAGCCTGACGGAAACAGTGCGGCTCCAACTGGTAACAGAATATGGTACAAATGTGCGTATAGAGGATAAGATAGCCCTAACGCCTGTGCACGCGTCCAAGGACAAGCTGGTAACGCCCGACTATATAACCTCCGGCCTCAGGAAGAACATTACCTTTTTAATCGAGGCGACAGAACTTGTCCTCAATGGAAAGCCCATGGCCCTGCTGCAAAACGACGCCTTAACAGACGAGGCGCTGGAAAGAGTAAAGGCCAAGTTCATGCTGGAATCGGATAACGTGAAAATTGTGGAATGTGAATTCGTGGAAGCGGACAAGCTAACCCGTGTAAAACGCTACGTGGCCCCTGACCAGGTAATAAGCGCGGACCTGGCGTTTGCCAAACTCAGCGCCAGCGGCAATGCCGAGGAAACCTACACGGTAAAGCGCGGGGACAGCCAGTGGCTTATCGCCAACAGACTGGGCATGCCCCTGACCGAGCTTCAGCGCCTTAACGGGCTTACGGACGCCAGTGTGCTAAGCGTCGGCCAGGAATTAGTGGTTGTGACGGAAAAACCGGTGCTTTCTGTCCGTACCCTGGAGGAAGTGATCCAGGTAAGCGTAATAAATAAGGAAATAGAATACAGGGAAAACCCCAACGAGCTTAAATCCTATTCCGCGGTAATCCGTGAGGGCAGGGACGGCAGCCGGGAATCAGTAACCCGGGTAGTACGGGTAAACGGATACGAGACCGGCGAGCGGATTGACATGGGCGAACGGGTTGTGGAGGAACCGGTAACGGAGATAATTGAGGTTGGCACACGTGAAGAATGATTTCGAAGTAATTGTAATAGGCGGAGGCCACGCTGGCTGCGAAGCCGCCCTGGCCTCCGCGCGCCTGGGGGCGGCCACGGCGCTGTTCGCCCTAAACCTGGACTGTGTGGCCATGATGCCCTGCAACCCAAATATAGGCGGCACGTCCAAGGGCCACCTGGTGCGCGAGGTGGACGCCCTGGGCGGGCAAATGGGCAGGACTATTGACAAAACCTACATCCAAAGCCGAATGCTCAACACAGGCAAGGGTCCGGCGGTGCACTCGCTGCGCGCCCAGGCTGACAAGGCCCGCTATTCAAGGGAAATGAAACGCGTGCTGGAAAACACCGGCGGTCTTGTTATAAAGCAAACGGAAATTGTGGATATTCTTACCCATCCGCCCGCCCGTCCGGACAGCAACGCCGTGGCGGGGGTTGTATCTGAAACAGGCATGGTTTATACTTGCAAGGCTGTTGTACTGTGTACCGGAACCTATCTGAACGCCCGCTGCCTGTGCGGCGGCACGATAATCCACAGCGGCCCCGGCGGCCTGCGGGCCTCCACGCGCCTTAGCGCCGCGCTTTCAAGCCCTAGGCTGGGTATGCGTCTGCTGCGGTTTAAAACCGGCACTCCCGCCCGTATTGACGGCCGCACAATAGATTTCACAAGAATGCAGGAACAAAAAGGGGATGAACGCATCACACCCTTCTCCTTTGAAAATTCACCGGAGACAATCGCCCGGAAGCAGGTTTCATGCTACCTGACCTATACGAATGAGGAAACTCATCGTTATATTCGGCAAAACCTGCACCGGTCGCCGCTGTACACTGGGGTGATAGAGGGCGCGGGCGCGCGCTACTGCCCGTCCATAGAGGACAAGGTTGTACGCTTCGCGGATAAGGAGCGGCACCAGGTGTTTATTGAGCCGGAAGGCGAGGACACAAACGAGATGTATGTGTCCGGCATGTCCACGTCACTGCCGGAGGACGTACAGGAGGCTATGTACAGGACGCTGCCGGGCATGGAAAACTGCCGCGTGACGCGCGCCGGCTACGCCATAGAGTACGACTGCCTGGACGCCACCCAGTTGGACCTTACGCTTATGTTCAAGCATATTCCCGGGCTGTTTGCCGCCGGTCAGATAAACGGCAGTTCAGGGTACGAGGAGGCGGCTGCCCAGGGGATTTTGGCTGGGATAAACGCGGCCCGGTTCGCCGCCGAAGCCGAGCCGGTTATAATCGACAGGTCCGAGGGCTATATAGGAGTGCTGGTAGACGACCTTGTGACCAAGGGCAGCAAGGAACCTTACAGGATGATGACCTCCCGGGCGGAATACCGGCTGTTGCTGCGTCAGGACAACGCCGATTTGCGCCTTACTCCCCTTGGACACCGGGTAGGGCTGGTGAGCGAGGCGCGGTTCATGAGCGTGCTGCGCAAGAAGGAAGTGATTGAGCGCGAAATCCTGCGCGTAAGCAAGAAGATAATAACGCCGGAGCCCAGGGTAAGGGAATTCTTACGGCGGCACGGCAGCGCGGAAATCACCACGGGCGTCAAGCTGGTGGAACTGATTAAGCGGCCGGAACTAAGCTACAGCCTGCTGGCGGAGCTGGACCGGGACGCCCGCCCATATCTGGACGAAGCGTCGCAGAGCGAGGTAAATATCCAAATAAAATACGAGGGCTACATTGCGCGGCAGCGCAGACAGGTGGAACAGTTTAAAAAGTTCGAGGCGCGCAGGCTGCCGGAGGATTTGGACTACAACGCGATTAAGGGCCTGCGTCTGGAAGCGCGGCAAAAGCTGACGGCCGCGCGGCCCGCCAATATCGGACAAGCCTCGCGCATAGCGGGGGTATCGCCCGCGGATATTTCCGTGCTGCTTATTTTTTTTGAAAGATAGCAGTTTTAACGCCAGAGCATAAATTATATGTATCCACATTGAATCTGCGGGTACATAAAAAGACAGGAGGTGAAAGGATGTTTCAATGTGGATATTTTATGCCGCTGACCCCGCCCCAGCCTTATCCGGTAATAAAACTGACGGACAGCGGTCCGCGGCCGGCGGGGAAATGGGCGCTTGAGAACAATTTTATTGCCATACACGACGCCGACAACACAGCGCATAGATTTTTAAACGCCCTTGTCTGCTTCGAGCATGAGGACGCCAAGTCGTATATCAGTAAAAATTTTGTAAGAGACTTCGATTTAAATAAATTATCTGCTTTTTTTCACGGCGCGGATATGTATAAAAAACTGTTATGTGTGGAGTTTACGCCCGCGCCAAGGAATTGCGCGACAAATTCCATCTTGGTCATGGGGAAGGGCGGCAGCAGTATAATCCACCTGCGCATGATTCATGAGCCGGACAGCGTCAGTAATTGGAAAATCTACAGCATAGACAGGGAATGATGTATCCAGATATAGGTTCATACGCCGCCGGCTTAGGCGTGCCGCTGGACAGCCGGCAGCTGCGGCAGTTCGAACAATACGCCGGGCTGCTGCTGGAATGGAACGCGAAAATAAACCTTACCGCCATAGTGGAGCGGCGGGAGATTGCGCTGAAGCATTTCGCGGACAGTCTCACGGTTTGCAGCGAAATCCCCGGCAGTTCGCGGGTAATAGATGTAGGCAGCGGAGCCGGGTTCCCGGGCGTACCCGTAAAAATCGCGCTGCCGGGTATCCGCCTTACCCTGCTGGATTCCCGTAATAAGCGCGTGGTGTTCCTGAGGGAACTTGTCAGCCGGCTGGAACTGGAAAACGTGGAATGCGTCTGGAGCCGCGCGGAGGAATCCGGGCGCGACCAGCGGTACCGCCAGCGGTTTGACGTGTGCCTGGCCCGCGCCGTGGCGGACCTGCCGGCGCTGGTCAAATACTGCCTGCCCTTTGTACGCCCCGGCGGTAAGTTTATCGCCATGAAGGGCCGGAACGTTTCAGACGAGGCGGAGCGTGCCGCGCCCGCCATAGCCGCCTTGGGCGGGCGCCTCGGCGAGTTGCGCGGCCTCAATTTCGGCGGGTTGGAACGCTGCCTTGTTATTATACACAAACTTTAATCCATATCCAGGTAATACCGAATAACCCAGGCAAGACAAAAGGGCTTGAAATCTCCGAAAACCGGCGGTTTCAAGCCCTTTTGCTATAGCCTTGAGGATGAAATAATATGGCTTATTTTTTCCTACGAGCCGTGCATGGTTTTACAAAAAACGCTGCCGGCGTTTTCTATACTGGTACATGACTAGAATATATTCACCGCGCTGCTGATTGTGATGCTAAGGCGTGTTTGAAAATTCCTTAAGCGCGAAATTTCGAATGAAACTCGAGGCGTGGGGTGCCCCCCCCGACCGTGGTGTGTGGTGTTTTTGGGGGGGGGGGGGCCGCCCCCAGGCGATCGGTATACACGGTTGAAAAAACTCCCCGGGGGG
>JAISYE010000184.1 GCA_031297485.1 Clostridiales bacterium | reverse complement strand
AACCCTGTCGCCGTCCGTTTGCGGCGGCAAATGATTATTGATTATTTCCGTAAACAACGCTTCATTCAGTTTTGAACTAAGAGAAAGTATAATGACATTACGGTTTTCAAACTCTATGTCGATCAGCTTAAAATTTCCGTCGTGCGCCTCCACACACATAATTTTTTGTTTCATGAACCATCACCCCACCACCATTTCTATGATTTCATCAAGGTGCAAGCTCGGCCCGTTCGTCGTCCAGTAAAGCCGTTCACCATCGGTTTTTGGTTTGTCAAACGCTTTACTTTCCATCAGCGCGGCAAAAGCCGGTTCGCGTATCCGCACTCTAAGCCCAATCAGGATTATGTTTTCGTTGGACAGATAAATGCTGAAATAACCGCTGTCCAAAGCACCGACAAATTCGATTGAAGAATTTTCACCTTTTCGTACCGTTTTACAATACATCTTTCTTATCACCTCGCTTTACTTCCGCAAATACGGGCTACCGTTGGTATACTTATATTATAATCATTTAAAATAAAATAGCGGCAGGTGTTACGAAATCGTAACACCTGCCGCGATATTTTTAGAACAAGGTTATTCCCTCATAAAGATATACCCCTCGCCGTTCGACCAACTAATCGCCCAACCGCTGTCTTTGATTTTGACACGCAGGGTACTCATAGTTTTTCGTAAAGCGCCACTATTGCTTAACATCGGCGCTTTCCACGCTTTTTCATAGAGATATTCCGCACCCAAAAATCGCTCCGGGTTTTGAATGAAAGTGAATAACAGAGCAAATTCCTTTCGGGTAAGACCTAAATCCTTGTCATCAAGAAAGGCTACTCCCGATGTAGCGTGCAGTGAAAAACGGTCTTTGCGGATTTGCTCCGGCACGTGCGCCGCCCGCCGCATAAGCGCGTCCACCCGCGCGCGGAATTCTTTCAGGTCATAAGGCTTACGCAGATAATCGTCGCCACCTGCGTCGAAACTGGCGGTTGCTTTTTTCGCCGTTTGTGAAGCTGTCAGCACCAACACGGGTATTTGCATGGTTCCACGCAGCTCTTTCAAAAAATCAACGCCGTCGCCGTCCGGCAGGGAAATGTCCAGAACAACGGCGTCGGGAGTTTGCTCCCTGACCGCTTTCCGGGCTTCCGCTAAATCCATCGCCAGAAAAACATCATAGCCATAATGTTCTAATATTCCTTTATTATTTATCTGCACTTGTAAGTCGTCTTCAACAAGCAGGATTTTCCCGCGCCCGCTCATCAGACGTCACCTCCCGCAAGCTCCAGGGGCAATGTGAACGTTACAACCGTCCCTTTACCAAGGCTGCTTTCTATATTAATATCGCCGCCGTGCATCACGATAATCGTTTTACAGATGGCGAGACCGTAGCCCGTTCCGTCCGATGAAGCGCCGCGTTCAAAAACACGGGGCAACAAATCAAGCCCTATCCCTTCGCCCGTGTCCCGTATCGCAGCGGCAAGGACTCCTCCTGTTTGCTCAAGGGATACGATTATTTCACCATTTTGGGTATGTTTATGCGCGTTGTACATCAGGTTAAAAATCACTTGCGACAGCATATCCGCGTTCCCTGTAATATCGGGTAGATTATCCGGGATATTTATGCTTAACGTATTTCCGTTATTTTTCATGATAGAGCGGAATACCTCAGATTTTTCACGCAGAAGCGCGGCAAACCCGAATTGCTCCATGTATTTTTGATTAATCTGTGCGGCGGCAATGTCAAGGGAATTTTCGACCATTCGCGCCAGCCGTATAATCTCATGCTGTGCGCTTTCGAGTTTTTTCTGTACGACGCTTTTATCAATATCTGAATCCAGCATTATGTCAGCGTATTGAATGTCTGTGTTTATCACGTTAAGCGGCGTTTTCATATCGTGGTGCATATTTTGGAAAAACTCTGTTTTGAGCTTGTCTATTTCCTCAATCTGCCTTTTTTCTTCCTCTGCGGCGAGAAGCAAGCCGCGCTGACGTTCCTGCTCCCGTTCCACAGGGTTCACCACCAGCATGGCAAGTCTGCGGGACGCAAGGGGAAGTATAACCAACAATGCCGCGATAACGATAATGAAAATGAATAAGGACCGCCACGCGGTTGCCGCCATACTGCCAACGGCTTTTTCTGTTTCAGTGTCCATCAGTTCACGAAGCCTGTCAGATAGAAACATCGCATCCGCGTTGGGCGTAACCATACCGACATATTTAGATTCCCGGTCGAAAATCCTCCACGCATACATGCCGCCGCCCTCCTCCTCGCTGTAGACCATAAGGCCATTAGAATCACGAGAATCAAGGACACAGTTTTCAAATGTTGTGTATTCATACTCAAACCATTCCACACGGCGGAGTTCTTCCGTCTTCTCAACAAAGGTTTCTTTTGCCGTCCCGTAGACATATAAATCATCATCAGTTAATATAAACAGAGCTGTTTCGTCAGGTTCATATTGTCCCCATGCGTTCATAAAATCATATGTTTCCTTAACAAGCATATCCCAATCCGGCGATTCCCCTTTAGCCCTCAGTTCCGTCAAGCGGGCGTCAAGATAAATACCGGCGGTGAAAGATTCCGTTAGCAATTGTAAATTCGCCTGCTGATACATGAGCATTGAAGTCATAAATTGCACGTTGTCCGATAAAATTCGGGCGTCTTCGTGTGCGCTGTCCAGCATACGGTTGTTCATCACAACAAAGCTAACCACGCAAATCAGCAGGGCTGTCAGCGCCACCGTCAGCATGAGCGTAAGCAGGCGTCCGCGAAGTCTTAATCTGTCCCAAAACCGGATTCCTTTTTCATTTTTCGGCATATTCTTACACAAGCCTTTCGGAAAATATTTTTTTGCTTTTTATCTACTAATTAAAGCGTCCCTCGTTCTGAACGAAGATAAGCAGCAGGGCAAATTCTTTTATGCCAACAGTAAATCCTTTCTGTCAAGCATATCTGATGACGCCCTATTCTGCATAAAATCATAAACAGAGTAAAAGACAGTACCATTAAGAACAAACTTACGGTTATGTTGACAATCCCGATGTTGATGAATATGCCGACAACCGCCATAGCGAAACTGATAATCGTGCCGCCTATAGCCAGCATATTGAACAGTCTGACACGAAAATCCAAGCATGGGTTTATGTAAGTTTTATAGACGCGGGTTAAGATTTTTTTCATTTGTCGGATTCCTCCTTTTCCGGGCGGCGGTTATATTTTTCACGCATCATCGTCACCCGGTAACAGCATATGTCGCTGCGCCAAGCGTTCGCGCGTTTCGGTTAGTATTGCGTGAATTTTTTTCTCAAACTCGGCTTTCGACGGCAGGGTCGTCCAGTATTCCGCGGCAAGGATTCCGTCCCTGCCCATTTCCAAAAGTTCTATCTGCTCACGGTTGTTACCGCCGGCGCAGAGGATAAGCCCGATGGGTTAGTTCTCGCCTTCTTGACGCTCATATCGGTTCAGCCATTTTAAGTAAAGTTTCATTTGCCCGCTGAAAGAAGCGTTAAATTATTTCTGCTTTAATTCGACCGCTACCAAGCGTTTCAGATAACGATTATAAAATAATAAATCCAATTTGAAATCATTTCCGTCAATTATCATTCGCTTTTGCCGTTCGACGAAAGCGAAGCCTTTACCAAATTCAAGTATAAATTTTTCGAGTTCGCGCAAAATCGCCGCCTCCAAATCAGCTTCAAAGTATTCGTCTTTCAGTCCGAGAATATCGAAAAGGTATGGGTCTTTGAAAGCGTTTAACGGTATTCGCTCCGTATCGGTTATCTGCGTATTGGCAATTTCTTTCCGTTCAAACGCTTTGCGTGAAATGAGTTTGCGTAAACCCTTAACCCCGAGACTTCCGTTCAAAGATTCATTCGCGTAAAACATTTTGGCTTCATCAGTTTTTAACGGAATTAACGCAAGAAAATGTGACCAGCTTAAATGTCGTGACAGCGTAACAACATTTTCCTCGTCAGTAAATTGCTCGGTAGATTGCAGCATACGCCGCAAATTTTTTTCTTCAAAACTGCGCCCATATTTTTCTGTTAATTGTCGCGACAGCGTAACGACAATTTGCTTTCCATAATCAGCGCGTTTATTTTTCAGTACTTCATTATTAACCCGCTGACCGATTTTCCAAAACAACAAAACCGTTGCGCTGTTGGCCTGTCCCCAGACCCCTTCTTAAGGGCGGCGAGTACAGCGCTTTTTGATGCAGGTGCAAGCTTTTTAACAAAAGGGAATCCTTTCAATAAAAGGGGTTGTTTATTTTTTTCTTAAGTTCGCGCTTATGGGGTTCTGCTCCAGACCCCGCTGTGTCGAGCTTACTCGACGTAAAAGGGATTATTATTTTTTTCTGTAGGGGCGAACGCAGTTCACCCCTACAGCGCTGGCGATTTATGACTGGAAAGGGCTGCGGCAAATCTCAACGTTCGTGAGGATGGCAGCAAAGCGTCGAGCAAGCTCGACTATTATTACAAGAGCCTCGCGCCCCTGCCACCCAAATTTTTTAAAGGCCCTTACTGCTGAAATCCTTCTTGCAGGTCAAGGTAATTCTCGGGGTTATTTTTGAAATGCCTTGCGTAAGCCGTCGGGAAATGCTTGCACAGTTTCTCCAACTCGGTAAACTCGTTAGACTCCAATAGTACCCCGTGACAGACCTTATTTCTCAGCGGGCGCAGTCCGTTTTCGTAGTATTTTACAAACTGCGCCGCCTCGCTGTTTGAGGAACGGAAGCTCCGCACCGCTCTCCGTATCGCTGTATCGTCCTCATAGGTGTCGCGTTTTATGCCCGACGCTTTTGAAAAGTAATCCAAAATACACTCGGTAAGCGTTATTACAGCGGCCTGGGTGCGTTTTTTGTGGATATGCCACTTGGCAATCTCCATCCTTAACAAGAAGTCGTCGTCTTCGTCCAGCGCCTTGCCGAAAAGCCGCGTTATCTCCTCCACCATCTTTTCGGTGGCAATACCGGCCCCGTTGCGCTTGGCGATGTTGCGGCAGTTTTTTACAAGGTTCTTAAACTCGGCGATATTGCTTGCTGTCACAACGTCCCCCAAGCGTTTTACGGCTTTCTTTTCTTCTTTCGACAGCCCGAGGGTTTGCGTGTCCTTTATTTCGTAAAGCAAGTACGCCGTGCCGTAACGTTCGTATTCCTCCGCCACCTTGATAAAGTCGAAAATATCCACAAGGGGCAAAAGGTCCACTATGGGCGTTTTACCGCCGTTCTCTTTGCTGGCTTCAAGCATGCCGTAAGAAACATATTTCAGTTCAATCTTTTTGCCCGCTGCGTCTTTAATGTAGTTTACCGCCAACAGTTCGTAAACGGCTAGGGAACGAAAGGAGTGTGTTATATCGAAGTAAACTTCATCTCCGTTTCTGACGTATTCCGCGATTTTAGTAAGCACGACAAAGTTATAGTCAAGTTCGTCCCTGTTAATGCCGTACTTAAGCACAAGAATATCCAGGCAGAAACCGCCGAGGGCTTCGCGCAGTTTTTGAAGTTTCGCGCTTACCGCGTCCGGGTCCATCAGGTGCTTGTCCGGCGAATCCCACAGTTCAAGCAGCTCGAACGAATAATCCGTGTCTTTTTCAGGCAGCGCGGGCGTGATAACGCTGTCTTTATCGTAAAGATGCTCGTACAGCAAATGCCAGTTACTGCCCGCCGTACCGACAAACACGCACTTGTCAACATCGTGAAACTTTTTAAGCGCGTCGTAAACATACGCGGTATGAACCGTATCCGTGCCGCCGAACCCGTTTGTATAGTCGGCCGCCCGGTACTCGTAGCTATTGGTTTCTTTGTTGTAGCTCCCGTTTCCTATTGAAGCTATTAATATTTTTGCCACATTCATCCCCCCTTTTCAATATTTTTTTAAAGCCTTTGCGCTGTCACTGAGTTTAGGCAGCGTTTGGATGATTTCCGGCTTTTGAACGCTTGTCCCGCGGTTTGACGAAAACCACTCGTAGATAAAACTTTCGGGCGTTCTCCTGCCAACTTTGTTCGTCGGGTAGGCGACAAGCTCTTTTTCGGCCGGGGACAGAGGTTTCGCGTAACGCAAGATTTCCGCCGCCGCCGCGCTGTTGCTGTTTTTGAATGTGCCGGCTATGTTCTCGCCATAGGCCGCGTGAACAAGCCTGTCCGCCCCGAGGATATACTCGCGGCGCTTTATTTCTTTAACCGTCACTTTTACGTCGCCCATACCCAGGGGCTTGCCCTTGCCTATTTTATGCACGCCCTCGCCGTTAAGTTTAAGACAGAAAACCAGGTTCTCCAGTTCCTCGTCCGTCAAATCCTCAAAGAATACTTTGAAACTGAATGTGCCCTTGTTCAGCGGCGTAACAGTACAGTTCATCTTGGTTAAGAGACAGCCCGTGTTGTCACCTTTGTAGGGTCCCGCAAATTTGCCGTGCAGGTAAACCTTGCGCCCGGAAAGCCGCGCCCTGTACTGGGTGCGGATATACTCTATTCTGCCGCTCGCCTGTCTGTAGTTTGTGAAATAGTCGTAATTCCACATAGGCGCGTCTTTTCCGCCGGGGCCGGAACGTCCGGTGGGGCCGGAACGTCCGGTTATTTCCCCGCCGCGTGAGTCCTTCGGGCGCTGCAAATAAAACTCCGTGGCAGAGATATGCGGCGTTCCCAGTATGGGCAGCGGAATCTGCCCGCCAAACCCGATATCCGCGCTTTCATACGAATCCGTAAACTTGACACGGCCCGCAACCGCGCCCGCGCCGCGCCCCTCGCCCACCATGCCGAACAGTCGGCAGGCGGGACAGGCATTCCCGGCGACATCACACTTGTCGTGGCGGTTATGGTTTTCGTGGAGTATGTCGGGTATCGTATGCACGTAATACTCCTTTGTCATGGAGGACGGCGAAAGATACTTCCCCGAGGCGTCCGCGTATACCAAAACCGTTTGATGGCTTTTCACGCGCTTTAAGTAGGCTTGGTAAACATAATAGTTGTCTACCTTATTCACTTTCGCGTCGCAATAACTCTCGCACACGTGTACAAGGCGTTCAATGTCTTCCGTGTCTATGGGCGTGCCGCCCGCTGTGTATTGTGACTCGTCAAAAACGCGGCTGTGCAGAATACCGCCCACATAATGGGTACCGTTATATTCCCCCGTTCTTTTTTCAGGGTCTTGGACCTGGTTGCCCGTAACGTGCAGGGTATAATTACCCCGTTGGTCAGGTGAAAAACGGGGCGCTGTTTTCCTTTCAATAACCGTCTTGCCATCCCTGCTTTTTTTGGCGACATTATAGTTCTTTGGCGCGCCTCTGTTTATAACGCCTTTCGCGCCTTGCGCCTGCCCTTTCGCAATGTAAACCTTCTTCGGCTCGGGCGTTGTGTACAGGAACCATTTGCCCGCTTTACTGTCATACTTCATAACGCAAGCCTTTTTCGGCTCGGGCGTTCGCTTGTAGGGCAGGTTATTCATGTCCGTAACCAGGAAGCAGGAATTTGTAAGCTGCTCGTAGATATTGCGAACCATTCCCCGAATCTCGCTGCCGGGTATGACTGGGCTGCCGTCCCCGTATGAATAGAACTTGTAGATTTTATGCTGGGGCTCCTTTGCGTCCGTCTCCGCGTTTGAGGTGTCGGGAATAAACGTGGGCGACATTACCGCAAGAGTACACTCAATAACGCCCGTATTCTTGCCGCTTCGGTCTACCGCGCCGCGCCGCGGGGCCGCGTCGGGGATTGACAGGAACATGTACGGGTTTATAAAATGCGTCGCCGGGCTGACGGGGGTATTCGGCGGAGAGGGATTAGGCCGCCTTGCTTCCGTAGACTGCCTGTTGTCCGGATGCGGCACGTAGTTCTTGTATTTTTCCGACGGGTCTTCTTTTTTCTTTTCCGCGGGCGGCATACCAAGCAGCTTCCCAAGGTCCCCTAAATCTTTACTATTACTCTCATTCTTACCGCCCATACGCTTCTTCCGCCTCCATTGTTATAAACTCCGCAAACCGCCAGTCGGTAAACTCAAAGGGTTTGTCCGCCGCGCTTAGGTAATTGCGTACTTTTACAAACACGTTATGCCCTTCGGGTACCTCAAAGGGCACTTTTACAACTGTTCCCCTGTCCTCCGTCAGAATGGTAACGCCGTTTACCTGCTTGTTGTTGGCGGGATTGCCCCACAGCTTGTGAATCTCGTCCACGTGTTCCGGTGTCTCCGGCCTTCCGTCGGTTAACCGGCGCTCGCCGAACTTATTGCAGCGATACTCCGAATCCTCGTTGAACGTCCGCAGTTCTATGACGCCGCTTTTATCCTCGGGTACAACCTCGCCCCGCAATATTTCAACGCCGTCAAGCCGCCAAATCACCGTATATTTCTCTTTGCCAGTGTTCACGTCCAATCACCCCGTTTCGTCACCTTCAAAAATCCCGCGCCAACGCTGCTTTCGCCGCCAATGTTCAAAAAACCCTCGTTAATGTCCTCAACGCACACGTTTATCACGCTTTTTATTAACTCTCCGTTGCTGACGCCTTTCGGCAGCTTTATCTCAAGGGTGCCCCCGCCGCCGTAAGCGGGGCGCGTAGTGAACAGCAGCCCGTCCCCGGCGCCGCCGGTAAAGCGGTCAACCGCCGTGCGCGTACGGTTGCGCAGCGTTGCGCTTTCGATAACAGAGTCGGAAAAGATTATCCGCGAGCGCATTTTCTTGCCGTCCTCCTCCACTATACCGAAAAGATTATTTTCCAAGTCTCTGGCGTTCGGGGCGTAACCCGCCTTTTTCAGCACGCGGGCGAAATGGTGGCGGAACACTCCCGCCCAAGCCGCGCCGGATATAACGGGGCGTCCGTTGTTATCCGTCAGCTGCTCCGCGTCGACAAACTTGCCGTTGTCCGCAACGGCAAGCGTGGCGTAGTTGCGTATGAACAGATAACTGGACACACTGAAGTCAAGCACAAGGGTTTCATAAAGGGCCGAGCGCGCGATCGGAACCGGTTTGAGGGCGTTGTATTCTCCTGTCACGTCAGCCCACTTGAAGTTAATATACTTGTCAATCTCCTTGTCCAAGTCAATTTCAAGTATCTTCGCCGTGTCCATGTCCACCTTAAGCCTGCCGAAACCTCGCGTGGTTTTGGCGCCTAATAAAATATCACCGCTGTTTATACCCTCAACGATTTTTTTAATAACCTCCCACGCGCCGTCATATTCCATCCGAAATACAAACTTAGCGCCAGCTTCGACTATTTCATAATCAAACTTCGCGCCGTCCTCCGCGATGCGGTATTCGCCGAGCTTCACGCTGTCGCGCAAAGAAATGGCAGGGGGCGGAACTTCCGGAGAATCGCCTTCGCACACGGCGTCATAGAAAATTATCTTGCTTTTAACACCTTTATCCTCTTTAGTCAGCAGCTGTTTGCCGAAAATCTCGTCAGTAGCAGGGGATTGAGGAAAATAGTGACGGCAGACCCCCGCCAGCGCGGTGGCCGGAATATACGGCCTTTCGTCCGCGTCGAGGCAGACGTCCTTATCAGAGTTATCTTCCGCGCCGCTCCCGATTATGAGCGGCGAGACCGCCGTCAGCGCCGCCTTAAAGTAAATCATTGGCCTTGCCCTCCTTCCGGGCTTTCTCCCTGTAAAGCCGTTTTATTTGCGTCATATAGCCGCGTATATACTCCTTGAACAGCTTATCGTCCCTTTCGCTTCCGAAAGAGCCAATCGCGCGTTCGGCGAACGCCCGTAACTTTTCATTGTTTTCGCCGCTGAAATTTGTTTTCACGGCAGCCGACAACTCATCTTTGAGGTTCGCCTTACGCGCCACAGACTGATACAGGGTAAAAAACCGCATAGACGCCGAAGAAGACATATCCAGGGACGGAAACGCCTTGTCAGCGTCCGAAAAGCCTTTCACGCGGTATTCCTCAAGTCTTCGGTTAAACTTTATCGTATCAACTATGGAAGCGGCGGCGTTTATTTCAGTACTGCCCGCCGCTGTTTTAACGTCTTTTTCGGCCAAAACCGGATTCCCTTTGGCGCGGGGTGTAAAAGCCCCGTGGCCAATATTTGTAAACGCCCCAAGAGCGGCAGGCAGCACGCCTTTTGGGACAAACCCGTTAAGCTCGATTACCATGCCCTTGGCGAACGCCGAATACTGCGGGCGCGGCAGCTGCCATTTCGCGTTATAGCCGCCTACAGTCACGGTTTTAGAATAAATCTTCTTCCCGTTAAAGTCCGCGTACTTGAGGAGTTCGTCCAGGAGAACCGCGGGGTTGGTGGTGTTTGTGCCTTGCGAATCAAAAATAATCGTATCGGAAACAAACTCCAGCACAACGTCCCCCGTGGGCGGCGCCTTGGGGCTGTCCAAGTATTCCGCGTCAAATTCGAACCCGCATTTCGCGTACTGGGCCGAAGCCGAGCCGCCTAGATATATAATACCGCCGCGCTCCGCTATTAAGCCTTTGAAAACTTCCAGAGCGTTCCTGTCCGCCGTTATCGTACCCTTGAAAACCTGCCCTTTTAATATTTTCTCGTAGGCGAAAACATCGTTGGTCTTCGTGCTGTTATGGTACTCATGCGCCATTTTGACGGATAACTTGTAAATTTCTCCGTCACAGATACGGCAGTAACCGCTTCGCCCCACATACTGCTTGCCGTCCAAACGTTCGTATCCGTCCGCAAGGTTGTAAACTTCACCGTCCTTGTTCTTTATGCCGCAAACCGACAGCGGCACAGGCACAAAGGAGTCTCCGGCGGGACCGGAGCTTCCGGTGGGACCGGAGCTTCCGGTGGGACCGGAACTTCCGGCGGAAATATACGCGTTGCCGAAAACAGTATCGTTCAAAACAATTTTGTTTAACAATACTTCGTTATCCTTAAGAAAGCCCGCGAAAACACCCTGCAGCATCGCGCCGCTTATATAGTCCGCAGCCGCGTTTGAGCCTGCCGAGATAACAATATCGTCACACAAAGTTATAATATAGCCAAGGGTTTTTACCTCATCCGCCGGAGTATACGTCGGTGGGACCGAAGCCAAAGTCCGCGCGGTATTTTCTTCCTTTACAATGGAGCATTTCGCCTCGCCAAAGCCACGGGTCTTGTTAAGCCCTACATGGCGCAAGGTTTTAACACAGTCCGCCAGCAATTCGCCGTATTTGTCGGATTTAACGGTTATTACGGCGGCGAACACCATGCCGCGCTTTATTACTTGCGTCACGCGCAGCGAATGGTAGTAGGCGACGCCGTCCGCGTCAATCTTTGTCTGGGCGCGCAGAGCGGAAAACGTCTCCGTCACTTCCGCCGGCGTGTATCCGCTGTGCATAAGTTCGCGCCGGATACCGTCGTAGCCCTTTATCACGGCGTTATCGACGCGGATTTCGCCCCGTTCGTCGTTCAGGTGGCCGAACAGCGCGTGAACGTCGTCAAAGGTATGTCTGCCATGTCCGGCCAAAAACTCCCCTTGTTCCCGCAGCAAGCCTTTCAGCCGTTTTGCGGGTATTATCGGCAGACCCACGTCGTCAACCGCGGTAAAGGTGTCAACCTCCACGCCGTTGCCCGCGCCGGTGCCGCAGCACATGTCGGAAAGCAGCTCTATATTTACGGTATATTCAGCCAATGCCCTCACCGCCTTCAAAGTCCATTACATCCAGCGCGTCGAAGTACACGGCGTACTTACCGTCAAATGGCTCCTTATCCCATCCGTCGCGGCTTCTCAGCATCCGCGAATAGATTCTCGCTTCCTCAGCGCCTTTGCCGTAAGCGGTGCGTAAGCCTTTCGCCTTATTTCGCGCCAGTTCTTTTGGTTCGCCGTTAAGAGTATACTTCTTTATTTCCCGCCGGCATTTTTCAAAATCGCTGTAATCGAAAACCCCAGGAGACGGAGCTTCCTCAGCTTTCTGGCTGAAAACATACGGGCGTTTGTGGAGTTCGTACCCTTCTTTAATATAGTTCGCTTTTCTGAACGTCGCCAAATCGCTGGTCACGCCGCCGTAGTATATCTGAAAATCCATACTGCTTCTTACCTTAGCGTCCGTACATTCGCGCTTACGGGTTTCGGATTTGGCGTTCTTGCACAGTTGCTCCGCCATTTCGTAGGCCGTGTAATAAGGGAACCCGAACTTTACGAAGGCCACGCCCGCCGCCGCGGTTACAGCGGAAAATTCCGGCAAGCTCTTATCCTGCCCCAGACTTTCCATAAACAGCTTGACAAAGGGAAACGCTATTTCAGCCGCGCAAATAACCGTCACGTCGTCGCCGTCCGCTATGACGGGGCGCAGCGGGATTTCGCCGTCAGAATTTATCCAGGCGGCCATAATCGGCAGCTTGACAAGTTCGGTTATCGTTTCCGCCAAAACCTTGTTATAAACTCTGCTTATTCTTACGGACAGATTTTTGAGGGCTTGCAGTCCGTCAAGCAGTTTTTTACCATTTTCCGTGTGGAGCTTCTTGACAAACTCTTGTATCTTTATACCCATTGTGTTTCCGTCAATATGGATTACGGCCACATAATTTTTGCCGTCCTTGCGATACTTCTCAAAATCAGTGGTGAAGACTACGTCCGGAACGTTTACGATTGCGCCGCCTTTCTCAAAAGCTTGGTTCTTCAGCCACACGCTCTTCGCGGAGTAACGCCCGTTTCCTTCGTCCATAAGCAAAACCGGCTCGAAGGTTTCGTTGTGGTGGGCGTTGATTGAGAAGCCCCCCGCAGTCTGCACCATGGGCGCGGTGCGCTTATACTTTTCCAGTTCGTCGTAAAGCGACTTCAAAGTTTCGTCAAGAGTCTTGTTTTCGTCCGCCTCCACACTGGCGGAGCAAAGTTTTAACGTGCCGCCCGCCTGGTCGAAAATTTTTCTCGCCAGCGCGCGCGTCATAGTTTGTTCCGTTTTCGCGCTGTCATAAGCGACGACGGCGTTGCCACCGCCTATATATACTATTTTTTGCTTGTCCTTCTCGCCGAAACTGAATGAGCCCGTTTCTTTTCCTTCTTCTTTCCAGGCGTCTTTGTCAACGCCGAAGATGTCGGGAATATTCGCGAACAGCGCGTTCGAGATAATAAACGAAGCCCCTGCAGTTTCACGCAGTTTGTTTGTGGCGAAAATAAAATTCTGAATACCGCTTATGTCGTAAATCGTCAGAATCATATTTTTACTCATTGCCGTTAAGCCCTCCTCCTTGCAGCCTTGTTTCAACCTCAACAACTCCTTAAGGTGTGTTTGAAAATTCCTTTAAGCGCGAAATTTCTAATCAAACCGCTGTAATTTCGCACTTGGGTGTTTAAAAATTTAGATGGAATCGGGAGCGCTTAACTCTCCCATAAAAATTTCAGGTCATATTTGCCGAACCCGCGGGTGGACTTCTTGCCGATATGGACTTGCGCCCCCAAGTCTATGTACGGCATGTATGGCGCAAGGTCGCCGAAAAACCGCGTCCTGCCCACGAAGCCGCCCGTATCAAACCCGCGCTGCCTAATCGTGACCTCTTGCATATCCGTTTCCGTACGGATAAAGGGTTTGCGGCAGACCAACCCGTACTCAATCGAAAAAGGGTCGTCCTCAAAACAATCAATTATGCCTGAAATCCGCGCGAGCAAGTTATCCATAAAAAACGGAAAAGTCATGTCTTCCGCCGTGAAATTATCCTTTGAGAATAGCGCCGGGGTTACAAAATCCAGTTCCACCGCGCTGACGGACGGCGTACCGCCATACCGCCATACAGAATCGTAGACCTGGCTTACCGCGCACACTTCCACCGCCGCGCCGTTTAAGCGGGTGATAGTCTTTGCGGCGGCGGCAAATTCGTCAGCGCGTTCAACCGCGTAACCGAACAGCGTTATATTAAAAGAACGCCCTCCGTTCTCAAAAGGTTCGACGACAAAAGGCGACGGCGGACTTCCGCAATAACGCGGGAATGCCGCTTCGGGTTTAAAACAGGTGGAGTACACACAGCCATTAACACGCGGACAGTAACCCCGCTCGCACAAAGGCTCGCCTCTGACGCAGAACAGGCGCGTCAAAGCCCTGCCCACCGCGCCCCGGATGGCGTTGCCGCTGTATTCGGAAAACTTGCCGACACCTTTTTCAGCAACGTCAACTTTAAGTTTCTTAAGCCTTAACACACATCTTCCCTTCCAATCAATTATTTGACCGTAAATGGTTAATTTTATTTTAGCCGCAACTCGGGACTTTGTAAAGCTATTTCTTATTTAAATATGATTATAGCGGGCGCGGCCCAGGTTTGCAAGCAACCCTGAATGACGAATTAATTAAACGTCAAACTTTTTTGGAATCGACTATCGAAGCGTTCGCATTTTCGTCGAGCCGCGCTCGACTATCCCTGTGAAAAAGTTTTGCTGTTTAATTATCCGTCATTCCCAGCAATAAAAAAGAACGCCGCGAATATAAAGCGCACGCTCTTTTTGCAGGTTGTTCAATCAACTTTTCGCTTGCGGCGGACGCGGTTCGCACGTAAGGAACAGCGGCGCGGGGCTTAAATCACGTACTCCGGCTGTGGCTTAGCGCTGGCCAGTTCCAGCTTCTCCAGAATATCCCTGCGAATAGCGAGAAATTCCGCGCCGCCCCTGTGCCTTGGATGGGGGATTTCAATTTCATAAACGCACTTTATTTTAGCCGGACGGGGAGTCATAATCACAATTCTGTCCGAGAGATAAATCGCCTCGTCCACATCGTGCGTCACCAAAATCATGGTTGTGCCGCCCGCGGAGCGCAGCTCATCCTCTTTGCGGAGTTCCAGCAGTTTGTCCTGAATATCCGCGCGGGTAAAGGAATCCAAGGCGCCCATAGGCTCGTCAAGCAGCAATAATTCGGGCTTGTTGATAAGCGCGCGCGCTATGGCGACGCGTTGCGCCATGCCGCCGGATATTTGATGGGGGAATGACTTTTCGAACCCGTCAAGCCCAATCAGCTTGATAAACCGCGCAACCTCGCCTTTGTCCTGTTTCCCGCGCACAGATAGGCCAAAGGCGATATTTTTCTCCACGGTCAGCCAGGGGAACAGGCCGCCCTGCTGAACGACATAGCCTCGATTGGGGTCTGTGCCGCGTATATCCTTGCCGCCGAACAACAGCTGTCCCGACTGCGGCTCGTCCAGCCCGGCGATAAGGCGCAAAAGCGTGGTCTTGCCGCAGCCCGAGGAACCGATAAACGTCAGAAACTCGCCGCGCCGCACTGACAGGCTCAAGTTTTGGAACACCTCCACCACATTCTCTTTGTCATCCGAATAAGTACGGTTTACGCTGACAATTTCGAGAACGGCGCCCATTCACTTCACCAATCCTTTCTGCCAGCGCAGCACACGGCTCTGCACCGCCGAGATAGCGCTCAGGATAACCGAGAACAGCACGGCCATGATAATAATCGCGGCGAACACTTTATAATACGCCGACCACACGCGTGAGAGCTGTATGTAGTATCCCAAACCTCCCGGCTGCCCCATCATTTCGGACATAACAAGCGTAGTGAACATAAACCCATTGGCCATTGCTATACCGCCGAAAATCTGCGGCATGGCGTGTGGTATGGCGACGCGGAACACCAGCTGGGCGGTATTGGCGCCAAGGGTTTTCGCGATCTCGAAATGCGCCCGCGCCGTGGATTGCACCCCCTGCGCCGTAAACGACGCTATAGGGAACCAGGCGCACATTGTCATCAAGAACACTGCCGCCGTAAAGGGCGTGGGCGCGAGCGTCAGCGCGAAGGGCATCCAGGCGACAGCGGGGATTACGCCCGTAATTTTAAGCACAGGCGCCACCCAGTAGTAAACTTTAGGGAACCATCCAATCAGTATCCCCGACCCCACGCCAAACAGTACACCCACGCTAAACCCTGCGGCATACAGGCGCAGCGAGTACAGCGTGTTTTCAAAGACAAACCCCGGCTCAATCAGAAATGTTTCCACAATTTTCGCGGGGCCTGGGAAGAAAGGCATAGGCAGTACCTGGTACTTCGTCCCCAGTATATCCCATAACGCCAAGGCTATACCGAGCACAAACCGGAAAGGCGTCCGGCGGACATACTTCACGCGCCTATCGACGTCAAAAAACGCGAAAACTCCGGATAGGAGGAATATCAATATAATCCCCGCCACAATGTATCGGTACAGCGCGTTAAAGTCCAGCATCACCGGGCCGGCCGCGTAATCCTTGATTTTTTCGCCCGCCGCCTGCGGCACGGCAAGGTTGACCATTATCGCCGTGAAAAACCCTGCCGCAGTGAGCAGGGTTTCCAACGCGAATTTTGCGTTTGATATTGTTTTCATAATTACTGACCTTGCGCAAGGTCCGCATTATAGTACGCGATTTTCACAAACTCGTCAGGGGTTGTGTTCAGATAGCCTATTGAGTAAAGCTGCTCGGCGAAATACCTCACGTCGCCCCCCACGTCGTAAGCCGCTGTGCCATGGTCGCGCAGATGCGGGATTTTGTAATGTTCAAGCAGCTCGGCGGCGATTTCTTTGTTGTCGTCAATACTCGAATACTTCTTGTCGGCAATAATATCAACCGCCTCGTTGATATTAGAGGCTATCCAGTCTTGGGCGGCGCGGTAGGCGCGGAGCAAGGCGGCTACTTGTTCGGGCTTTTCGTCAATCCATTTATTGGAGGCGTAAAGGAAGCAGCAATAGTGGTCGGCGAACAGCGGGTCTGTGGCCAGGTCAAAGATGACGCGGAAGTCCGCGGATTTCTCCTGAATTGAGGCGAAGGGGTCCCAGAGCGCGGCGGCGTCCACATCTCCAGAGCGCAGCGCCTCAATCTCAAGGTTGCCTTCCTCAAACGGCAGGAACGTCACTTCTCTTTTGGCTTGGTCGGCGGAGATACCCGCTTTTTCGAGCCACAAGGCCGCGACTTGGTGCGGCGTGCCGCCCACCTCATCAATCCCGATTTTCTTGCCCTTGAGGTCGGCGGCGGTCTTAATATCAGAATCAGAGCGGACAAGGAACTTTATGCAACCCTTGTGCAGCCCTTCTACGACGCTGACATTCACGCCGTTCTCAATCGACTGAAAAAACTGGAAGTCGCCGTTGACAACTGGTATTGTGCCATTGTTTAACCCGATTTTGCGGGTTTCCGTGTCAGCGGAAATAAGTTCCACATCGAAGCCTTCGGCGGCGAAGAAGCCTTTTTCATAAGCGATGTACACGGGCGCGCCGCACAACGCCCCACCCTTGCCGGGGATTTGGATCTTGCCGTACTTGAAGCTAGTAACAGCCGCCGGGTCAACGGACGCGGGGTAGACGACGCTTGCCTCAAGCCTCGCGGGGATTACCGCGCCGTTATACTTCTCCTCAATAAACCCGCGCGTGCTTTCGGACTGCAGCGCGGCCACTAGTTTTTTAACCGCGTCCTGTTTCTCCGAGGTAAGGTTATCCCAGTTTACGGCGATAATATTGGCGTATGGGCTGTCGCCGCCTTCGCTGAACAGTCTCGCGGACGTAATTTTCGCCTCCAGCGCCTTGTTCGTGTTAGTGATAAAAAAGTCGTAGTCGTCTTTTGTCGGGATAATTTGTGCGCTATCCAGTTCGACTATATTTATGCCGCGGATATTCTCCGCAATATCCGCGGCGGAAGCGGAAAGGCTGTCCGCGGTTTCGGCGTTTAACTGTATAAACCCGTTAAGTTCAAGTATGCGCAGGGCGCGGTATTCGTTTGTGCCGTCATTCGGTATGGCGACGGTATCGCCGTCCTGTATTTCCGACACATCCTTGTACTTGTCGGAATAGGCCGTAATCGGCTCGACGTGAATGTCGCCGGCGTTGGAGAGCCGGAAACCGTTGGTTTCGTTCTCAGACAGGAGGTAGGGCTCGTGCTGGAAGAAATTGAAATCAACTTCCGCCGCGTTTGTTTTCTCGTTGGTCGTGCTGTCCGCCGCCGTTGCCGCGAGCGTTACTTTCACGCCCTGTTCGAGCAGCTGGGGCGTGACGAAGTTAATGAGTTCCGAGTGCGGCACCAGGTCAACTATACCGACAATTTCCACTG
>JAISYE010000183.1 GCA_031297485.1 Clostridiales bacterium | reverse complement strand
AGGGGTAAGTTCACTATCCAGAAGGGGGGGGGGTAAGACGCGCGGAACATCATGGGCGCGGAACTTGGCACAATGGGGCTGGTAGGCCATTTCACGACGCCGTTACCAGCCAGCGTTGAATCCGCAATGCGAAAGACATCTCCGTTGCCTGCAAACCCAGCCGTGACCCCGCCATACGTGACAGAGAAATATCCGCTGCCTGTGACAGACACGCCGCATTCGCCCGCAGATAATGTTCCGCTCTGAAAATCAAACGCCGACGGAGTGTTATCGGGACTAAAGGTATTAATACCTACTCCTGTCTTTGTTGATGTAAGGCTTCCGCCTTGCATGAAAAACTCGGCGCAGCTAGTCCCACCGTCACCGTCAAGGTACACGCCATAGGCCTTTGCGCCGCCTGCTTCAGCAGCGGAAACCGCCGTACTGCCGGACATCGTAAACGCGCTGTTGTATTCTAAATACACACCGGCTGTTAGTTCCGTGGCTTCTGGACCTGTGTACGAGCTGGATGCGGAAACCACGGCATTCCCGGATGTATTCAGGTAACTGTCCTCCATATACACACCGTAGATTTTACCACCGCTTGACCCCGCCGCGGTAACAGCCCCGTCGTTTATCGCAAGAGGCGCGTTAACGGCCCATATCCCAAAGGCGTTTTGATTAGACTGCGCGTCTACTGTGCTTGAACTTATGTTTCCCCCATTCTCGCCCTGGGAAAACGATATGCCGCAGGCGTAGGAGCCGGCGGAAATACTTACGCAGTTTGCGTTAAGGTCTGCATTGGCGACTGAAACAAGATTGCATTGATAAGCGTATACGCCAGAGGCCATAACTTCGGACGTGTTACCCGTATTATTAACGCTTGCGTTTATTACAGCTTCGGATATATCAAGCGTGTTGCTTAACGCGCCCTCCACACCAATCGCGTCGCCGCCGCCGGACATAGCCGTTATTGTTCCGCCATTCATTTGAAAACCGCGCGTGGCTGGCACGCCTACTCCAATTACCCGCGCGGTGCCTTCTACGCTTATTGCTCCTCCGGACATCTCAAAATCTCCATCGACAATTATCCCGAGCATATTTGCCGAAGACGGCAGAGAGGACGCGGGCGCCCGTTCCACCAGCCCGTCGTTCATTTCAAAGGACCCGTAAGCGGTCACATACACGCTGCAGTAATAAGGCTGGCTAACATACGTAACAGTGGTCCCGTATAGAGTTGATATGCTGCCGCCGGCTAATTTCATACTCCCGCCGTCTATATAAACAAAGCAGTTTTCTATACTCCCGCCGGTCATTGTAAATTCCCCGCCGTCTTGGTACACTATGCCGCCGTTGCTGGCTGCGGTGCCGCAAATCCTGAAGGTATCACTTAAATTAACCTCGCCGCCGCTGATATACACCATAAAACTATCCTCGTTCACGTCGGAAGATATACTGCCTGTGCCGGATAAATTAACCGTCCCGCTCTGCACTACTAAAAAACTGCCCTGAACCGCGTCAGTGCACGCAGCGGTGATATTCAGCGTACCGTCCATATTTACAATGCTGTCGCAGCGTACCGTGCCGCCTAAATTCATGACCGAGGGGATTCCGGTGTCGCCGTTCTGCAAGGTGATTGCGCCGTTTATCTCCGCGCCCGTGTCATTAACAAACGTGGTAGCGGACAGGTTTTTTATCGTGCCGGTTCCTGTAATATGCGTCTGGTTAATCAATGTTTTTCCGGCGGGCACAATAAGGTCTCCTTGGTCACTTGCTAAATTTACACTGGTGCCGGTGTCTATTACAACGGTTTCGTAAGTCGCAAAAAGACTTGTCACTTGTGTTTGGTTATATGTCCCAGGGCCATATACAACAGACAGGAAGGCAGTGACGCTTGGTGTTGGTGTTGGTGTTGGTGTTGGCGTTGGTGTTGGCGTTGGCGTTGGCGTTGGTGTTGGTGTTGGCGACGCTGACGGCCATGCCGGAGTTGGGGTCGGCGATGACGTCGGAGTTGGTCCTGCTGGCGTTGGCGTGGGACCTGCCGGTGTTGGTGTCGCTCCCACTGGTGTCGGCGTGGGACCTGCCGGTGTCGGTGTCGCTCCCACTGGTGTCGGCGTCGGCCCTGCCGGTGTTGGTGTCGCTCCCACTGGTGTCGGCGTCGGCCCGCCTGGTGTCGGCGCCGGTGTGGGTGTCCACAGTACAGGCACCGGCGTGGCGGACGGGGCGTAGGCCAGCGGGGTAGGCCCGACCGCGGTTCCGGCTTCAGTCACAGCCATCGGGCCGGACGGCTCGCCGAATTCAGGGAACAACGCGTCCATAACCACCGGCTGCGGGGCTTGTGCCTGTTCCGGCGCGGACGTGCCCGGGGGTAAAGGCTCGTCAGCCCTTTGTATAATAATGCCCACGTCCAGACCAGTTTGGTCGGTTATGCGCTCCTGCCACTGCCTGTCCTCACGGATATCCCGCGCCACAAACACGGGTATATCCCTTTCCAAAATATCATCCGACAGTATTTCCACATACTGGTCCGCGATTGGCCGGGCCGCGCTGTGCACGTAGGATACCGCGCGTTTGCCAGCCCGCACCACGGCGGCGGACGATTCCTTCTGCCGCGGGTCCGTATTTATGACGCGCACCTCGCCGGTAAGCACGCCAATTTCAACCCGCTCCTCATCAAGAACGCTTAACCAGCCCGACGTGCCGCGTATGCCGGTTACCATCATCGGCGCGCGGATATTCAGGCTTTCGTCCTCTGCAAGGGGCACGTCCACGTTAAAATCCAGGCTCCCCTTTAGCAGGTTAAGTTCCATGCTGCTGCCGGACTCGCGCACCTCCGCCTGGCTTAATTCCCCCAGCCGCACGGCTTTGACGTCGTCCAGGCTGATGTACGCCCTGCCTCCGGCCTCGGTGCGCAACGCGTAGCCGTTAAAGAGCTTCATGCTGTCCAGTATAGTAAGGGACCTGCCGCTCTTGTTTTCAAGCGACACATCGCCTTCTGTCTTTTCCAGCCGCAATGTGCCGCCCGCCGCCGTCATCTTGGCGTTTAAAATAAGGTCGGCGTCAAACATTCGCGGTGAAATAACCATTGTCAGCACGAACGCCGCCAGCAGCGCCAAGGCCGCGGTCTTTTTCAGAGCCGCCCTTTTTGTTTTGCGCATTGGCTTTCCTCCTTGTTCGTAAATATTAAAAATTTAAAATTTTTCTACCTGTGCAATTGCCTTTGAACCCTGCAATGCGGACGGGTTTCTGAGTATCGAATTTTTGCCTGCCTAAAATGGAATTCACTACTTGGGCCATTTTCAGTAAAAACCTATTGCACAGGTCGAAATTTTTTAATTACTTAATTACATTGATATAATCGGTATTAGCATGATTTAAGTTAATACAAAATCGCAAGAAAATATTGGGGGGGGGGGTATATTTTCCGTTCCGCCTGATGAACTGGCTGCAATAGTCAACGTGGGCAGCGGGCGAATACAGTCTGCCTAGGACGTGTTTGAAAACTAGATTCCAGCGCGAAATTGCAGTGGTTTTATCCGAAATTTCGCGCTTTTAGGAATTTTCAAACACGCCTTTGGACGTGTTTGAAAACTAGATTCCAGCGCGAAGTGTCGAGCAAGCTCGACTATCATTGCAGTGGTTTCATTCGAAATTTCGCGCTTTTAGGAATTTTCAAACACGCTTTAGGAAACATCCCTGAAACGGCTGACCCTGAATTGGGCAATTTGCTTTAGAGGTCGGGTATTCCCCACTGCACTCGGATATTATATGTAAAGTGGCCGCGCGGCGCGAAGTTCTTGCCTGGGAAATAAGACGGACGATTGAAAATCCAAATGCAACAGGAAATGAGTAAACCATTGAAAACCTTGGGGGCTCTGCCCACAAACCCCCGGAGTTTACCGCTTTTGTTTTCCCTAAACCGAATGAAAAAACCGAACAGCTTATGCCATTCGGTTTAGGGTAAAACTTATACAGCCGCTCGGGTTGCACTCCTGTGCTGCTCTATCCTGCTATACTAAGGCGCGAAAAGAAATGCACTTTTCACGCCGGTTGTTGGTTGCTCACACACGAAAACACTGAAAGATTTTTAGAAGATGTTTTCGTGTGTGAGTATATATGGTAAAAGTCTTTATGAGTTTACCTGTATTTCTCATGGATTATTCCACACATTGTAAATATTTTGTCGAAAATTGTGTTATTCATTTGATTTTTCAACGGTGGACCTAAATTTTGAAAGACCCTGAAAATCAAAATTCGCCCCAGTCAGCATATGTTTATATTCCTGTAAGCGATTTTGACAAGAGCGAAAAATGGTACGCCGATGTGCTTGGGTTTGCAGCAACTCTCCGTGACACGCTTTACCACGGTGTCTGTCGTCGGGTGTCCGCATAATACTGTTTGAACGCTTTAAATTCACATATGGTGTACGGTAATATAAAACAAGCGGCTTACGGATTTACCGTTGGTGATTTATGCGCAATAAGATTAGAATTAGCTGCTAAAGGGCTTACAGTCAGCGAGATTAACGAATATCAAGGTGAATCGTGCCATTTTACTGACCTTGACGGTAATATGATTAAACTATGGCAAGAATAACAAGCCAATAACCGGCATTTATAATATGGGTATGCGCTGTACGTACCCGCCTGAACAATATGCGGCTTATTCGTATATTACGGTTGCTCAGACAGGTTCGGAAGAACATTTAAAATTTTTTAATTTTATTAATTTTTTATGCGCTGGTTCCATCAAGTGCATACCCATAATTCCATACTTAGAGCCTATCCCTTAATAGACAAGAATGCTGATTTTGCGCCATTTCCGCATTTAGCAAATCCAGTATTTAAGCCATTCTGCTTTATTCAGGGATAAGCCCTTAAAGTTTTGAACATAAAACCGCGCCGAATCACAGTCCCTTTGTTTCAATAACCTCGCAGAGGATGTCCTCCTTGTTGGCGTCGTAAGCAATAAGCAGCCTGTCCCCGTCCGCAAGGCAGCAGGGATACTGATGCCCGTTGACTTTCAGCAGGCCCTTCCGGCGCATTTCAGAAGGGCTGTCATTGACCATGTAAACTTTGTTGAAACAGCAGCCGTCGTCGCTCAGCAGCAAAGTAAGGGCCTGTCTGTCCAGCAGAAGGGATGATGTGTTGTTAACCATGAAATAGCGCCCGTCCGCCAGCCGCCCTGCATAGACGCGGCTCATGGAATCCGGGATGTCTGTCAGGATAGGCTCGCTCCAAACGCGCCCGCCATCGTCTGAATAGTTCCAGTACAGCCGGCAGGACATACCCTCGTCGCGCCAAAAAGCCATAATCCGCCCGGAATCCAATTGATACCAGGTGCTCTCGCCATAGGGGAACCAGGCGCCTTCCGGCTGGGTAATCTTAATTGTCTCGGGCATGGCCAGGATGTCCCCTTTCGGCCACAGCAAGGCGGCGGGCCCGTCGTTTTTAGTCGTGCACAGACAAAGCAGGCCGCCCTGCGCGACAGGGCGCGGTGCCTCAAAAATCCATTTGATACCCTTGCCGTAAGAAAACGCCTTTTCAAAGCGCTGGCCGTCAGCGGACCGGAATATGTCAATGCGGGCGTCTTCCGGTTTTATGCGACGCATCCCTGTGACGGTTTCGTCGTGTTCCGTTTCTTCGGACATAACCGTTACATACAGGTATTCCTTGTCCGCGTGCATGGCCACGCAGTTATGCGCCCACGCCCCCTGGTTCTCATCACCGACCACGGTCCGGGGCTGGCTCCAAGTCCGGCCGTCCGGCGACGACGCTACAAGCACCCGCTGCCCGGCGTCCTCCTCATTACGGAAACCGTTGCTCCAGGCAAAATAATACAGCCCTTTAAATTTGTTGATTTGGTTGTGATGATTGTAGGAACCGTTAAACTCGTTTCCATAATACACTACAGAACGCTCTGAGGCGCGTATATGTGGAATTACAGCCGGTTCCGCCCCCTTGGGGCCATGGTCGTCGTCCTTCATCAGGCACTCGAATAACCGAAAGGAACGTCTCAGATGGTATTCGTCCAAGGTCTGCCGTACCTCCGGCGACATCAGGCGCGCCTCGTTTCTGTTTATAATGGGAGGATATCCCATCAATGACCCTCCTTAGGACGTGTTTGAAAACTAGATTCTGCAGCGGTTTCATTCGAAATTCCGCGCTTTTAGGAATTTTCAAACACGCCTTAAAATATTACAGCTGCCGGCCGTTTAATTGGTGATGGTGCTGTAAGCTTCCTTCGCGGTGCTGAGGGCCTGGTTGAAGGCCGCCTCCACCTGGGCCGCGCCGGCGGCTTCATATTCCGAAACATATGCGTGCCATTCCGCGTCAATGTCCCGCTGCCCTGTTACAAAGGCAGGGAGATTCCGCAGGGTGATCTCCTTAAGCTGGGACAAGGTTTCCGCCAGTTCCGTAGGATACGTGATAATGGAGAAATAAGCCGGCAGCTGCACCACAACCTTATCCCTGTAAGAATCCAGCACGCCGTTTATATATTCCTTAAGGGGAGTATCGGGGGTTTCGGGAATCTCAGGGTTAAGCATGGCGTTAAACCAGCTGGGGTTAGTCTCAAGATTCGTCCTGTACTGCTGTCCCGCGAACAAATAGGAAAACGGTATAGATCCATGGCGGCCGTCCGGCACCTCATAAATATTGCCTTGTGTCAGCCAAGCGTCTTCGTTGTAAACAATTTCGCCGTTAACCTTGGAGTGATGGATGCCTTCCACACCGTCAAACAAGAGGCTCTGGCCCGCATCAGTGGCCATAAACTCCACAAAATCCAGTACGCGCTCCACATTTTTGCAATTGCTGGGTACCATCCAGAACCAGCTCATCCAGTAAGGGGTCGTGTAAACGCGCGCGCCTTCCAGAAGCGGTCCGAGTTTGAAATCTTCCCAGGTCTTTTCAGGATTAGCCGCAATAGCCTCATCAATAAAATCTCGGACTTGAATATAATTGGAAAAGCCATGGTTAAACGCGCCGATACGTCCGCTTTGCCAGTCCGGCACAGCTTCGGCAAAGTCGTCCTTGACTCCCAAACCTATGTCAATGCCGCCCGCCGCGTACATTTCGGCCATCACTTTCACTATTTCCTTGGTTTCCTCGGATGTGGCCATTATCTTCCAAGGGCCTTCCACATCGCTGCCTATGGGCTGGAAGCCGCTCCAGGGGTCTCCGTCACCCGGAGCTAACATGCTTGTGCCCTTGGGGGCAAAGAGTGTCATATCAATCTCCACCAGGCGGTCGAGTTTATTATTGCGCGGCCACCAACCGCCGACGCCGCTTGCGCCTATCTTTGTGACGCAATCGACAAATTCTTCCACCGTCTTGGGCGGCTCGGCATAACCGGCGGCTTCCATAAGGTCCTTGTGGTACAATGTAGCGCCGGCCCAGTTTAAACCGCTGGCCAAGGAATAAATGGCATAGGTCTTGTTCGGGTCCCCGGCATAGACCGCGTTATACATCTGGAACTCGGAAGAGTTGATGATCTTGTGCAGGATGGGGTAACGGGCAGGGTCGGCGTTAATCACAGAGCCGATGTCGTACAAGGCGCCGTCCTGCATCCATTTTGCGGCCTTCTCAAAGTCATAAACCACGAAATAGTCCGGCGCAATGCCAGCCGTAAGCTGCATCTCTATGTTCTCCATATAGTTTTCGGAAAATCCTTCTAATTCGATGTTCGCATTAACAGCGGCCTGAATGGCGTTAAGGATTGGGTCCGCCTTAATAGCCGCCGTGTTGTCAATAGTGTAGCCATACTGGGCATAGCGTATGGTCACGTGTTCCTTGCCTGCGTCGGGGGTATCCGGCGCGGCGGTTTCGGCCGGCGTCTCCGTCTCGGTTGTTTCAGCAGGCGGCGCCGTGGTCTCCGCGGACGGCGCGGCGGTAGGGGCCGGAGTGGGAGATGCGGACGGGGTACAAGCGCCCAGCAGGCCCAGTGTCAATACGGCGGTCAGAGCCAGCGCGTATAATTTTACAGTTGCTTTCATTTTTTGTCGCTCCTATCATAATAATTTTATGGTTTTTACAGGAAACATTCGAAAAATCGGACGTTTCCACATTACCCCTTAACAGCGCCCAGCATGAGGCCCTTGGCAAAATACTTCTGCAAGAAGGGGTAAACAATAAGAATGGGCGTTGTGGCTACGATTACCGTAGCCATGCGCAGCGCCACGGGCGGCGGCTTAAAGCCCAGCAGGGCCTGCGCCTCGTTGGAAATGGAGTTGACCAGGTTATTCTTGGTCAGAATCTCGCGCAGCGTGTTGGCCAGCGGGCGGATGGCAGGCACATTCACATAGGTATGGAAGGAATACCAGTCGTTCCACATGGCCACCGCGATAAACAGGGTCACGGCAGCAATCATGGGGGCGGACGTGGGTAGAACCACCCTGAAAAATGCCTGAATGGGGTTGGCGCCGTCTAAATGGGCCGCTTCCTCCAATTCCGAGGAAAGCTCGTGAAGGAAGTAGTTGCGCATAATAATGTAGTAGCCCACGTTAAGGGAAAAGGGCAGCACCATTGCCCAAAAGCTCCGCAGCAGCCCCAGGTCCCTGTACAGCAGGTAGACCGGAATTAAGCCGCCGCCAAAATACATGGTGACAATAGTCATGACATTAACCACTTGCATGCCGGGTATATGGCGTTTAGAGACGCCATATGCCATGGCGGCCGTGATTATTACGGACAGACCGGTAGCCAGCCCTGTCTTAACCACCGAGTAAAAAATCGCGTTCCAAATAGACGCGTTGCTGAAAATAGCCCTGTAGTATTGCAGGTCGATGCCGCTGGTCGGGAAGATGGCGAGCGGGTGCTGGACAAATTCCGAATAGGGCATAATTGAAACCACAAAAACATACCACAGAGGGAAAAAACACACGAGCGCAAAAAGCAGGCAAAAGACGGTTACAAACACGTCGAAGCCGCCGAAGCGCCGCCGCCATTTACGCGGCGCCTTTCCCGCGCGGAGTGCGGACATGGTATCGCCTCCCAATTACAGAATCCCTTCAAAATTACGCCGCTCCACCAGTTTATTTGTGACCAGCAGCAACAGCAGGCCCAAAATGTTCGTAAACAGATTCAACGCTGTGGACAGGCTGTACTGCGACTGTTCCAAGCCGACGCGGTAGATATAAGTGGCCGCAGTATCCCCTGTGTCGAACACCATGGGGCTGTACAGGTTGTATATCTGCTCGAAATTGGACGCCAGCAGCCTGGAAACGCGCAGCAGGAGCAGAACCGCAATAGTGGGGGTTATATGCGGCAATATAATATGCAGAATCATATGCAGGCGGTTGCCGCCGTCCACCTTGGCCGACTCGTACAGCTCCGGGCTTATGCCCGCAATGGCCGCCAGGTAGAGTATAGACTCGTAGCCGGATTCCTTAATGGTGTTCGTAATCACGACCACCGGCTGAAAATAGCGGTTGTCCGTAAGGAATCTAACGGGCGAGCCTCCCAGCAGCACAATTACATTATTAATCAGTCCGGTCTGCGGGTCCAAAAAGGCGTTAACCAGTCCGGCGAAAATAATCCACGAGAGGAAGTAAGGCAGATATACCGCTGTCTGCACCGTCCGTTTAAGCCGCTGGGAACGCATTTCATTAATCATCAGGGCTAAAAATATGGTGAACGTGAATCCAAAAGCCAAATTATAGAGATTAATGACAATCGTATTCCGCATCACCCGCCAAAAATAAGGGTCCGTAAGAAACGAAAGGAAATACTTGAAGCCGCGCATGGATGTCCATGGGCTGCCCCATACGCCCTTAGTCAGGTTCCAGTCCTTAAACGCCAGCAGCAGCCCGTACATCGGCACATAGTTAAACAGCAGCAGCACGGCGAAACCGGGCAGCACCAGCATGTAAAAGAACCAATACTTTTTTATAATAGTGCCCAGCGGCCGCCTTAGTCCTGTGTTTCGCATAATAACCCCACCTTTAAGGTTCGTTTTTATGGGTCTTTCAAAATTCAGATGGGACCATGGGTGTTCGGCACTTATTTAGCCGCCATCTGCTATTATAATGATGAACCTTAATATACAATCTATTAAGGTCATTCGGGACCCACCCGGATGTAGATTGAAACTTATTCAGCATGGGCGCCCTCCTCTATCGGCAGGCCGTAAAAGGAGAGCATGGGCTGACGGGCCAGGTCCTGCGGTATAACGGCGCCTGGGATCGACCGCCAGGCGCCATGGACCACCGCCCCCGCGCCCGGCTCCCGCTCCAGGGTCACCACGATGGCCGCCCGTTCCATGTAGTGGTCCTTGAGGGAAATAAACCCTGCGTCGTCCTCCACATCAATGGGCAAAAGGGATGTGGGAACGTCAAAGGCGTCCAGGCTGTTGACGACATTCTCGAATTCCAGACGGATACGCTTGGGGAGAACCCGGACGGCACGGGCAGCCTCCGGGGGCCGCCAGGCCACAGGCTGGCCGTAAAGACCACCCAGCGCGGCGTTAGCCAGCCGTTCCGCCAGCCGCAGGTTGGACTCCGGCGTAAGATGAGCGGTGTCGTAAACCGTCAGGTCGTTGGCCGGCACCACATACACTCCCGGGTGCCGGGCCGCTTCCCGCTGCGCCTGTCTCACCTTCCCCCATGCGCGGTTCAAGGTTTGAGTGTCCCGGCTGCAGCAGCGGCCCAACTGAACGGTAAACACCGGGAAATCAGGCTGCTCCAGCTTCTCGCGCACAGCTGCCAAAAATTCCAAAAAACGTCTCCGATAATTGCCGTCGCCATCTACAAAACCCTCCGCCTCGCCCTGATACCACAGCATGGCCTTAGGACGCGCTTGGGCGCCTTCCAGCATATTAAGCATATTTTGGGTCAGCGCGCCGTTTTCGTTGGGGTTCCACCATGACAAGGGGGAACCGCCGTAGGGTGTCATAACCAAGCCTATAGGCCAACCCAGCTCCTGTTTCAGGCGTTTGGCAAAATGCAGGAAAGGACTGTGCCCTGGGTTATGGTTGGAGTAATTACCAAAATATATAGCTCCCGTGGCCTCGTCCAGGGGGTGGGAAGCCAAATCCCACCGGCCGTTGTAGCGGAACAGATGAACGCCCAGTTCCGGCGGGTCGCAGATAGGGGTCAAGGCGCGGCCGCAGGCGTTGCTTTGGCCCGCCACCACAAACACGTCCCCCACGCCGATATGATGGACCATATCCCCGCGGGTTACCGAAAGTCCGTCCCAATCATGGTAGGTCATGCGGGTCTCCAGGCGATAAAGGCCGCCCGCCGGTACAGCGGGAAACGTAACGCTCCAGCGGTCAGGCGGCGACAGGGCGCAAGGCTGCCATGGCACCACATCCTCACCGCTGTCTTCCCGCACGACACGCGCGTATACCTCCTTGCCAGCGGCTTCGTGCTGGTAAAATTGGATAGGCACATCTTCCGAGATCCGGTTGAGACTGTAACAGCCTTCCAAGCAGATAGCAGCCGTACCGTCAGGTCTTTGCTGGAAAATCTGCCAGGGCATTGCGCCGGAGGTAATCACCACACCGTAGTCCATAAACTCACCAACCTTGTAAACTAATTATTAGTATTCTTTTCTTGCGTGGATTGTATCACATCACATTTTTGATTGTCAACTGTATCTAATATTTTTTAATTTATACAAATAATGTCTATAGTTTAGTACAATCTCTGTAAATGATGATGGGATTTCAGGCCAATAACCTCAAAGCCAATAATTCCTGAAGAAACCCCTTGATTTTTACAAGCAAATAATATACTATAATATTAGTAATTAT
>JAISYE010000182.1 GCA_031297485.1 Clostridiales bacterium | reverse complement strand
CGGCGCTTTTTGATGAAGGTAGAGTTTTTTTAGGAAAAGGGGGTGTTTGTTTTTTTCTTAAGTTCGCGCTTATGGGACTTCATCCCCGATAGTCGAGCTTGTTCGACGCAGACCCCTTCTTAAGGGCGGCGGGTGCGGCGCTTTTTGACGCGGGTAGAGTCTTTTTAGGAAAAGGGGGTGTTTATTTTTTTCTTAAGTTCGCGCTTATGGGGTTTCGTCCCCGATAGTCGAGCTTGCTCGACGCGGACCCCTTTTCTTGCGCGTGAAGTGTGGTGGTTCTAAGGTGGTAAAATTCAACGTTTGTTAAGGCGTATTTGAAAATTCTTTAGAGCGCGAAATTTCGAATGAAACCGCTTTAATTCGCGCTGGAATCCAGTTTTCAAACACGTCCTAGTATAAAATGGAAAGGGATAGAGACATATGAATAAAACTGTCGCCAAACTTCTGAGCGGCATGGCAGGCGACCATATCCTGCCGTTTTTCTGGCAGCACGGGGAGGAGGAAGCCGTACTGCGCGGCTATATGCGTGCTATCCACGAAAGCGGCTGCGGTTCGGTATGTGTGGAAAGCCGTCCGCACCCGGACTTCTGCGGTCCGAAGTGGTGGGCGGATTTGGATGTAATCTTCGACGAGGCCCGGAAACGGGATATGAAGATTTGGATTCTGGATGACGCGCACTTCCCGACAGGTTACGCGAACGGCGCGGTGGAAAACGCGCCGGCGGAACTCTGCCGCCAGAGTATCTGCGCAAGCCGTCTAGAACTGAGCGGAGAGCGTCAGGCGGTGGATGTGGAATTGGCGGGGCTTATTCCGCCGCCGTTTACGCCTAATATGATGGAGAGCTACATTCTGCCGCGTATGCCCAAACCCCGCAAATACGACGGCGACACTATTATGCATGTGAGCGCCTTTTGCCCGGATACGAAGGAAAATGCGGACCTGACGCCATATATCCGGAACGGTGCGCTGCACTGGGAAAAGCCATCTGGACGCTGGACAGTCTGGGTTTGCGGGCTGTCGCGCAACTGCGGGCCGCACCGCAATTATATCAACATGCTGGACAAAGAATCATGCAGACTGCTGATAGACGCCGTATACGAGCCTCATTGGGAGCGTTACGGCGCTGAATTCGGCAGGGTGCTGGCGGGCTTCTTTTCCGACGAGCCGGAACTGGGCAACGGTCATTTGTACGATATGGAAAGTTACTTGGGCACGGATAACGACCTGCCCTTTGGCAGGGAAATGCCCGCCATGCTGGAGCGGCGGCTGGGACGGGACTGGCCGTCTCTTATGTACCTGCTGTGGGAAAACAGCGGGGACGCCGGTCTTACAGCCCGTGTGCGCTATGCCTTTATGGACGCCGTAACATTGCTGGTGGAGCGGAATTTTTCCTGGCAGTTAGGGGACTGGTGCCGGGCGCGCGGCGTACAGTACATCGGACATGTGGTGGAGGACGCCGGCGCCCATGCCCGGACCGCCTCCAGCTTGGGCCACTATTTCCGCGGCCTGGCAGGTCAGGACATGGCCGGTATTGACGACATCGGCGGACAGGTGTACCCACAGGGGGAGGACGACACCAGCATGGACAGAATGGGCCGCGCGCGCGACGCGGAGTTTTATCATTTCATGCTTGGCCGGCTTGCGTCCTCGGCGGCGGCTATAGAGCCGCTTAAAAAAGGCCGGGCCATGTGTGAAATTTTTGGCAACTACGGCTGGGCCGAGGGTGTACAATTAGAAAAATACCTGGCGGATCACTTCATGGTGCGGGGCGTAAACTATTTTGTGCCTCACGCGTTCAGCCCGAAGGCGTTCCCGGACCCCGACTGCCCGCCGCACTTCTACGCGCATGGCCACAACCCGCAGTTCCGCCATTTCGGCGCGCTCATACGGTACATGAACAGGGTATGCACCTTGATTTCCTGCGGCGGGAATTCCGGTCACCATGTTTCCGAAGCCGCTATACTCTACCACGCGGAATCGGAGTGGTCCGGCGCCGTGCGTATGCCCTGCGAGAAACCCGCCCGGGTTTTGGAAGAAAATCAGATCGGGTTTGACTTCATTCCCTCGGACGTGTTTGCCAAGCCAGAAGCCTTCAAGGCGAACGGAAGTTCCGGTCAAGGCGGATGGGACAAGACCCTCCGCGTTAATACGCAGGTATATAAGGCCCTGATTATACCCCGCGCGCAGTTTATAACAAAAGCCGCGGCTTTAGCGGCGGCAAGTCTGCACCAAGCGGGTTTCCCCGTGATTTTTTTGGAATCCCTGCCTGAAGGGCTTTGTGATGCCGAAGACGGTCTGCCGGAGGTATTGAAAACATGTCCTGTGCTGCCCCTGCGCGGCTTGGCTGACACGCTGCGCGCAAAAGGCATCGGAGAAGTAAGGGCTGCGCCTGCCAGTAATTACCTGCGGGTATTGCATACCATAGGCGGCGTGGAAAGCTATCTGCTGGTCAACGAAGCGGCGCAGACCTACAGCGGCGTTGTCATTGTGCCTTCAAGCGGACCGTGTTACGCTTACAACGCGTGGCTTAACCGGCTGGAAACCATAGAATCCGAGCCTGTCCCTGACGGTACGCGCCTGCGTGTAATCGTAGAGCCGCGAAAAAGCCTGATCGTGGTGTTTGACGAATATGCAGGGCAAGCGGAAACATTGGAAGTCCCAGCCCCAAGGGAATTCCTGCATACACCCGTGAGGGAAGCCGGCGGCGTGGAAGTCCCTGTTATAAACTGGAAGCGGGCATTGTGCGAAAGTATCGACTACCCTGCCTTTGGCCCTGCAGTCCCGGTCTCGCTGCCGGATACTTTGGCGGAGGAACAGCCGGAGTTTTCCGGCTTCGCGCGGTATACCGCCGAATTTGAAACAGCCAGCGCCGACAGTCTGTGCCTGGTGATCAGCGATGCCGCCGAGGGCGTCGAGGTGTTTGTGAACGGTATCAGCGCCGGCATTCAGATTGTGCCGCCTTATCGCTATGATATATCCTCTTTATCCAAGCCAGGGAAAAACGAACTGGTTATTGAGGTAGCCACAACCCTGGAACGCAAGTGCTACCCATTGCTGGAGCCGGCGCGAAGGATGATGGCCCCCGAGCCGGAGGCAGCCAGCGGGCTGACGGGCACTGTGAAGCTGATACAGATAAATAAAAAATAGTATTCTTCGGCGTTATAAATGAAGATTGTAGCTTTCCAATAAAACGGATTGTTTATTTTTTTAGTTCGCGCCTATGTGACAGAACCCGATAAACGCGAACTTAAGAAAAAAACTAATCCCTTTTGTTGAAAGCAGAAGAACACAGTCCGCCCTACAGAAAATCGCCGCCCCCTCCGCCCTTGAAGAAGGGGTCTGCGTCGAGCAAGCTCGACTATCGGGGCCAACGAACAAATCATCGTTAGGCCCCAAGGTTTTAATCTTTTGACCTTCCTCAAGCCTTAACCCGTGCCGATGGGGGTTAATCCCTCTTTCCGCGCACCCTCTTAATCCGGTCTCCTTTGCGCGGTTTTGCCGGTGGCTGCGCTCCGTCGGCATACCCCAGTGCGACATGGAATTTTGCTTCCATTTCTTTGTCAATGCCCCATTCTTCCCGAAGCCGCCGCCCAAACTCGCTTGAAAACGTGTCTTCGGCGCGGGCAATCATACAAGAGCTAATCCCTAATGAGTGGGCGGCTAACATAATGTTCTGCGCCGCCGCGCAGCAGTCGGCTGCGGAATATAGGAAATTCCCAGGCGCGAATAGCGTTATTACGGTAGGCGCGTTATAAAAACCGCTTGCAATGCCCGCGTCGTCCGCAATGCTCGGCTGGTCTTTTGAAACATAGACGTTTCCCGTAGACATCCTGCCATGAAAGGCGGCTTTGTTGATGTTGCCGAGCTCCGCGTTTGTTTCGGCATTTTGGCATACGACGATTAGCGGCGATTGCCGTCCGCCCGCGCTCGGCGCGTATAGACCAGCTTCCAAAACACTGTTCAATTCCTCGTCTGGGATTTGCTCCGACCTGTATTTCCGTATGCTCCTGCGTTCGAGTATGTTCTTTATGACCTCGTTCATCATGATACCTCTTTCCAACATTGCGGGTCCGCGCTGTATAAATTACGCGTGTATCCATACGCCACGGCGGGACAGCCACGGCAAAACCGCCCAAGCTCACATTTGGAGCATTTCTCAAAGCTCCCGTAATCACGGTATTTGTCCATTCTTTCGCCGATAAAAATATCGGCAAGCCTGTCGGTGAACACATTCCCCACCGCGCTGTCCATGCGGCGGCAAGCGTAAATATCGCCGTTGGGAACTATGGTCAGATGTGAAATGCCGCAGTTGCAGCCGTCATAAATCATTTCGCTGCCCAATCCCTCGGGTATCTTGAAAATTCCCTTATCGTGCAGCCAGAGCGTCCATAGGTGATCTTTGAGATTGAATATAGTCCCGCTGTCCTTATACTCGCCAAATTTATTCCAACACATATCAAGCAGGGCGCGGTATTCGCTCGGTTCGATATGGGTACTCTTTTCAAAGCTCGTCGGGCAGTAACGGGCAAACGCGAACACGTCCGCGCGGTTAGCCACCGCCGTATCAATAATCGCCGGAAGCTCGGCAATATTCGCGCCGGATACCGTTGTCATAATCACACATCGCAAACCCGCATTGCGAATAATGGAGATTTTTTCAAGCGTCGTGTCGAACGAACCGGGCCTGCGGATTTTGTCGTGGGTATCGCGCAATCCGTCAAGAGAAAGCTGATACCGCTCGCAGCCGTAATCTTTCAGCCGCTTGCATATCTCGCCGTTCAGGTGAAAGGGATTTCCCAAAATGCTGAACGCGATATGCTTTTCTTTGAAAAGCGGAAGCAAACGCCAAAAATCCTTGTGCAGTATCGGATCGCCGCCTGTGATGTAAAAATATGGGGCGCGCCCTAACTTCGCGCACATTTCTTCACAGTTGTCAATCACCGCTTGCATACTGCCCCACGGCATTTCACAAAGCGGAATATTCTTATCTTCTGAGAAAATATAACAATGCTCACAGCGTTGGTCACAACTGTCGGTTATGTGCCATTGAAAGGCGAAATATTTATCCATAGTTTAACTCACTTTCTAGGACATGTTTGAAAACTGGATTTCAGCGCGAAATTCCAGCGGTTTTATCCGAAATTTCGCGCTCTAAGGAATTTTCAAACACGCCTTAGGACATATTTGAAAACTGGATTCCAGCGCGAAATTACAGCGATTTTATCCGAAATTTCGCGCTCTAAGGAATTTTCAAACACGCTTAGGACGTGTTTGAAAACTGGATTCCAGCGCGAAATTGGAGCGTTTTCACTTGAAATTTTGCATTTTAAGGAGTTTCCAAACACGCCCTTAGGACATTGTTCCCCGGTTAAAGTTTCCCGCAACCGTGGAACGGTTTCCCCGTCTGTTACTGTTGGTCGCCCGCTCCACATGCGGAGCCGCATGCGCTGGGCTTTGGTTCCTCTTTCGGCTTGCCGCCGTCGTCCGCGCCACAGGATGAACCGCATGCGCTGGGCTTTGGTTCCTCTTTCGGCTTGCCGCCGTCGTCCGCGCCACAGGAGGAACCGCATGCGCTGGGCTTCGGTTCCTCTTTCGGCTTGCCGCCGTCGCCCGCCCCGCATGACGAGCCGCAGGAAGCAGAGGCGGCCATAGCGGGACGCAGATAACCTTGCGCGCTTTTGGGCGCGAAGAACTCTCTTGTTTTCTCCGTCCATTCGCCAAGTAAATTAAGTTTGCTCATTGTTTTACCTCCTTGTTTGATTTTATGGGTCTTTCAAAATTTGGGTGGGACCAAGGACGTTCGGCACTTGCTGTTTTGCCGCCATCCTGCTGTTATGAGGAACCTTAGAGACTATCCCTTAATAGGCAAGAATGTTGATTTTGCGCCATTTATGTGTTTTGGCAAATCCAGTATTTAAGCCATTCTGCTTTATTCAGGGATAAGCACTTAATACGCAAATCTATTAGGTTCATCAGGTACCCGCCCCGCACCAATCGCCAAAGAATTTTGTAAAGCTCCGCAGCCTGCCGTCAGTCATATCCCGTTCACCGCCAATGTGGTCGTGGGTTTGCGGCATTTTCCGGTTCGTCTGCGGCGTTTTCTTTCCGATGTGGTTCTCGTAATGCGGAAGCCTTCCGCTCTCCGCAATGATGATTATACGCGCCGAAAACAGCATGTAAAGTACGCACTTTTTTATTGGGTAAGTCACCTTTTTGTTAGATTTTAGTATTTACAGAGGTTTCGTGCTGAAAAATTTCGACCTGTGCAATAGGTTTTTACTGAAAATGGCCCAAATAGCGAATTCCATTTTAGGCAGGCAAAAATTCGGCACTCAGAAACCCGTCCGCATTGCAGGGTTCAAAGGCAATTGCACAGGTAGAAAATTTTTTGCGCGGCTGGTCTGCTTGCTGAAATTTCCCCAAAATTATGTTATAATAATCTGGAGAGTTCGAGGTTTTATAAATAATTACATTTAATCCAATATTAAGAATAAAAAAAGGTATTTCTAACGCCTTAGAGCCTATCCCTTAATAGACAAGAATGTTGATTTTGCGCCATTTCTGTGTGTTAAAATCCAGTATTTAAGCCATTCTGCTTTATTCAGGGATAAGCCCTTAATTGTCGTTTGGTGTAAAAAGCTGTTTTTTGACAGGCCTGATTCCATGAGGGATTTGCCGATATTCTGTTTATTTTAGATTTTGCTAGGGCGTGTTTGAAAACTCCTTAGAACGCGAAATTTCAAGTGAAAACGCTCCAATTTTGCGTTGGAATCTAGTTTTCAAATAGGCCCTAAACAGATAATTTTGTAAATGATTTATTACTTAATATTTGAATATTTGTTAACGTTTTACATACCTTGAACTCTACAGAACTGTTTACCCAATTATTTTAAAAGGAGAGGAAGTATTATGAAAAAGAAAAGAGCATTTGCAATTTTGCTGGCAGCCTTGATAGTCATGGCCTGTATGCCGGCGCGCGCGTATGGCGATACGGTAAGCGTAGGCGCCAACGGCCTCGATAGTTCGCCCGCTGGTTCGCACACACTGGTAATCAAAAGCGACGGTTCGCTGTGGGCCTGGGGAAATAACCGGGCCGGCCAGCTTGGCGATGGAACTGAAGAAAATAGGCTAACCCCTGTCAAAATCATGGACGATGTGACGGCTGTCAGCGCTTTTGATGCGCACAACCTGGCTGTTAAATCCGACGGCTCGCTGTGGGCCTGGGGAGGTAACTGGGCCGGCCAGCTTGGGGACGGAACTACCGAGGACAAGCTAACCCCTGTTAAAATTATGGAGGGCGTGGCGGCGGTAAGCGGCAGTGGCACGTCACATATGTTCGTGGTTAAACAGGACGGCTCGCTGTGGGCCTGGGGAAATAATAACTGCGGTCAGCTTGGCGATGGAACTACCGAAGACAAGCTAATCCCTGTCAAAATTATGGACGGTGTAACGTCAGCCAGCGCAGGTAATAGACATATCCTGGCTGTTAAGTCCGACGGTTCGCTGTGGGCCTGGGGAGATAACTGGGCCGGCCAGCTTGGCGACGGGACTACCGAGGACAAGCTAACCCCTGTCAAAATTATGGAGGGTGTGGCGGCGGTCAGCGCGAGCGGTAACGCGCACACTCTGGCTGTTAAGTCCGACGGTTCGCTGTGGGCCTGGGGAAATAACCGGGCCGGCCAGCTTGGCAACGGGACTAAAGATTACAATCCAACCCCCAATCCAACCCCTGTCAAAATTATGAACGGTGTAACGTCAGCCAGCGCCGGTAATAGCCATAGCCTGGCTGTTAAATCCGACGGTTCACTGTGGGCCTGGGGAGATAACAGTTTTGGCCAGCTTACGGAGCCTAAAGCGGAACAAACCGCGGAGACTGCGCCCGCTCGCAGCGAGGCGCGCCTTATCCTGAACAGCACGCGCAGAGGCGGCATTAATGCGGTTGGCTCCACGGGGTATAACGTCGGCGGCCATAACTACTTCAATCTGCGGGCAATAGCAACATTGCTCAGCAATACTCCCAGCCAGTTCGACTTGGTTTGGAACGAGGCTACGAGCCAAACGGAAATCATCACCGGCCGCACTTACAGTTCGAACACAGTGGGTCCACGCGCGCCAAAATCGCCCGTGGCGCGGACAACGACGGTTACCGTGCCGGTGGATGGCGCGCCCGTGGACTTTGCGGCTTACAACATTGCCGAAGGCGAGACTGACAAGTATCAGTTAAAGCCTGTCAAAATTATGGATGATGTGACGGCAGCTATTGCCAGTAATAATGACCGAAGTCTGGCTGTTAAATCCGACGGTTCGCTGTGGGCCTGGGGGTATAACGGGCGCTATAACCAGCTTAATAGCGATGTAACAGCACAAACAGGCATATCAATCCCTGTCAAGATCTTTGACGATGTTATGCCGCCGGCAGAGACTCCAGCGGCCGGGCAGCCTCCCGCTGAAACCCCTGACGGGGCAACTGACGTTATTACGCCGCAAATGGCGGACCACAACTACTTTAAACTAAGCGACATCGCGGATATTATTCCTTTTTATGTGGATTGGTCTGAAGAAGAAAACGCCGCTCTCCTTACCCCCTATGCTTCCGATTTGGCGGTAAGAGCGGACCGGGGCGGAGTAAAAACCATCAAGGACCTAAACAATACAGGCAGGCGTATGACTACTTACTACAGCGTCAGCAATTACAGCAGCACCGCGCTTTCCTACCTGAAAGCCCGCGGCGACGCCCTCCAGGCGCTGGAGGTAAATCCGTCCGCCAAAACCATTGTCCTTGATACTTATGACAAAAATTTTGACCTGCTCAGCACCAAAACCATCCCATTTGAGTGCGAGCTTTTCGGAGGCTTTTACGCGGGCGAACGCTGCAACTACCTGGTGTTCGGCAGCGATAACAAGGAGGAGAACGACGGCAAGGAAGTCGTCCGAGTGGTAAAATACGATGAGAATTTTAACAGACTGGACGACCTGTCCGTAAGCGGCGGCGAGAGCCACGCCGCTACTCCGTTTAGTTTTGCGTCCAGCGGCATGGCGGAGTATGGCAACGTCCTTGTGCTGCACACGACGCGGGCACGCTATGCCGCTTCGGACGGCGCGAACCATCAATCCCAACTTACGCTGGTAATTGATACAAACCAGATGCGGCTGCTCAATGTGACGCCAAGATTAGAGTTTCAAGGCAACCATGTAAGCCATTCTTTTAACCAATTCGTGCGTTTCGATAACGGCCAGCACGTGCTGGTGGATCTTGGCGACGCATACCCGCGCGCGGTGGTGCTGCACAAGAGCCAAGACGTGAGCAATGACAAATACGCCATGACGGAACTGCTGCACATTCCCGGCCAGGTTGGTGACAACTACACCGGCGTCAACTTGGGCGGGTTTGAAATAACACGTTCCAGCTATGTCGTCGCCCTGAATCAAGCCAAAAGCGATAGTTCCCGTGAACGCGACGTACTGCTGCTTGTGTCGCCGCGGGACAATATAAACGGCGCGGCGCGGACAGTGACTCTGGCCGAATACGACGGCCGTGGCAAACTGGGCAGCATGCCATACCTGGTGCGCGCCGGCGACGACGATCTGGTGGCCCTGTGGGAGGAATATACAACGGAAACCAGCACAGAATCCGGCACCTTATTAAAATACGCCAAATTAGACGGCAGCGGCAATATAAAGGGCAGCGTACAAAGCGTGGAACACGCCTACTTGTCCAAGGACTGCCAGCCCGTGATGTTTGGTCGTAACTTGGTATGGTATGTGGACGACGGCATGGGACGAATGTTCTTTAGGCTGAACGTGGACGCGGCTTAGTCCGGCGCAGACCTGTGAGAGAACAGCCGTTGAGATTTGTTATAGGGGAAGAACAAGCGAACCGTAGGGGCGAACTGTGTTTGCCCGCGCCTGCACGCGACGTATCCTGCATAAGAACGCTGTACTTGACGCCCTTAAGATGAGGTCAAGGGGCGAAGTCCCTTGCGGGGGTTTGGGGGCAGAGCCCCCAAGGTCTTAATCTTTTGACCTTTCTCATTCCTAAGTCCGCGCGTAAAGAATTTGGGGCCTAACGGCGATTTGCCGCTGGCCCCGTGGCCGCAGGCAATCCGTTTGCATATCACAATGCCCGTTCCGTGGCCGTATTTTTTGGTTGTAAAGTACTCGCAGTTAATAATCTTGGCCCCAAATACAAGGAAATGGATGTTGGTTCTTAATATGAAGTATAGGAGAATATCCGCATGATTGCCAAAAAGGACTTGCCCGACTGCCCTGTGGCTACAACGGTGGACATCATCGGAAGCAAATGGAAACTGCTGATTATCCGCGACATTCTCACAGGACCCAAGCGATTTGGCGAACTGCGTAAAAGCCTTGACGGTATCAGCCAGAAGGTGCTGACCGACAGTTTGCGGGCAATGGAGCGGGATGGCATACTGACACGCACCGTTTATCCCGAAGTGCCGCCGCGTGTTGAATACGCTCTAAGCAAACTCGGTGAAACTATGCGCCCGATTATCATCGCTATGGAGGATTGGGGCAGGGGATATAAAGCGGCGGCGGCAAAAGGTAACGCGCGGCGGCTTATGTGAACAAGGCTTAACCGCATGAATTTTTTTGCTTTTGCGGGAATTACGGATAAATGCTTTCTCGCCTGCTAAGACGTGTTTGAAAGTTCCTTGAAGCGCGAAATTTCTAATAAAACCGCTGCAATGATAGTTGAGTTTGCTCGGCGCTTCGCGCTGGATTCCAGCGCAAAATTGGAGCGTTTTCACTTGAAATTTTGCATTTTAAGGAGTTTTCAAGCGCGTCCTAAAAGATTTCTTCCTTTCGTCACCATAGGCGTGTTATTTTATTTGTTTCTGAATAGACACGGCACGTGTCTATTCAGAGGTGCAAGGTGCTTGCGCCGGGTTCTTTAATGAATGTGCGCGAAGCGCAAGGAGGGGTCTGGGGACGAGCCCCCAGAGCGGGTTTGGGCGGGAGCCTCAAGGGTTTAAGGTTTTGACCTCTGCATAGACACCACGGCACGCTTAAATAAATAATTTTTTTTAAATAAACTACTTGACAAAATATATGCCTATGTCATATAATCATTTTCGGCTTCCCCCAAAAGCACTAGAGTGTTTTAAGCGGGTGTAAGTGGCTCAATAGCTCAGTTGGTTAGAGCGCTGGCCTGTCACGCCAGAGGTCGAGGGTTCAAGTCCCTTTTGAGTCGTTGAAAGGGAGTTTAGCTCAGTTGGGAGAGCACCTGCCTTACAAGCAGGGGGTCACAGGTTCGAGCCCTGTAATTCCCAGTTCAAAAACACTTGACAACATAAAGCGTTTTTGATATGATAGTTTTCGTTGTCGCGCTTAACACCGCGAAGCGCCTGAACCTTGAAAACTGAATAATTATGAAACAACAAACCACTTTAATGGTAAAGTAAAACCAAGAGTAAAACCATGTAACAAACCCATCAATTTAAGAAATAGGCGAGAGCCATAAAGAGGAATCAACTTAACATGAGAGTTTGATCCTGGCTCAGGATGAACGCTGGCGGCGTGCCTAACACATGCAAGTCGAGCGGGGGTGTGCCCTTCGGGGGACACCTTAGCGGCGGACGGGTG
>JAISYE010000181.1 GCA_031297485.1 Clostridiales bacterium | reverse complement strand
ATTGAAACCGGAAACATCTCTATTAACGCTACCGCTGTATCCGGTCGCGCCCCATGTGGGGCGCGTGGATTGAAACCCGTCATCTTTTTTAACTCCCGGAAATTACAATAGTCGCGCCCCATGTGGGGCGCGTGGATTGAAACTAAACCTCAGCGATATGGAGCGCAGCGCGTTGGAGTCGCGCCCCATGTGGACGCGTGGATTAAAACGCATGATATAGACCAGCGTGTTATGCGTCAGCGGTGTTAATAACGACAGGCATTGATTGAATTTTGGTTTGCCTGACTTCTGATTCCAGTTCACTAACTCGCATACCGTGCGCGCAAGCTCTTGCCGCGTCAGCTTCGGATATGTCCTTGCCGTCCATTGGATTAGATCTATTTCTTCAGCCCTGAACTCTCTGCCCGAAAATTCTCGCTTGCTTTCTTTCATCTCACTCTACCTACTTTTCTTAGGGCGTGTTTAAAAACTCCTTAAAATGTAAAATTTCAAGCGAAAACGCTCCAATTTTGTGCTGGAATCTAGTTTTCAAACAGGCCCTAGAATACTCTATCAGATAGGCTCGTGAAAGTTCAGTTTTCTTTTTTTCCTCTTTATTTTTTTATTTTTTCCCTGTGCCTTCTTACCCTTTATTTACCCTATCCTTTTTTCGTGCTTCAGCTCTTCGTTGCCGCGATAAACGCGACATCCCAGCAATAAAATCCATTTCTGTAAAATTTTATACTATCGTGGTAATACCATGGATAAGGAATGGCTGAACAATAAAGTCCCAAATTTAATTTACAATGGCGGCGCGCTTCCCTAAAAGCAATTTTTGAGTTTGGGAGTTTATTCTTTTTTCGTTTCTAAGTTTTTAACGGCTTCGCCAAAACCCGCCATGGCATGACCCTTAAAGCGCGAGAGCACAGTTCGAGCCTGCGCGGCGCAAGGGTTTATCCAAGCCGTAGCCACTCGCCCTCCGTTCTTGCCGGCAGCATCGTCAAGTTCGCCGACTCCTCCATAGTTCTATCGGGTCCGCAGCTTCCGGTTTTACTTAAGCGCCGCTGCAAACCGTCCCATCACGCCGGGGATGTCAATATTCTGCGGACACATGGCGCTGCAAGCGCCGCAGGCGATGCAGGCGGAAGGCATCTCGGCTTCCGTCATGGCGTCCATAGTGAAATTAAGAGTAAAAGGCTTCTCATAACTGACTTCGTTATACAAGGATATTAATTTCGGAATATCCAGTCCCTGCGGACATCCGTCACAGCAGTAACGGCAGGCGGTGCAGGGCACAAGGTTCATCAGCGATTTCACCGCCCTGTCTAACATCGTTTTTTCTTCATCTGTCACAGGGTCGTGCTTTGAAAAAATGGCTATATTTTCTTTAAGCTGCTCCATCGTCGTCATGCCGCTTAAAACCACAGATACGCCTTCAAGAGACTGCAAATACCTGAAAGCCCAAGATACGACGGAGTCTTCCGGTCTCGCGGCTTTGAGCATGGCATCCTGCTCCCTGCCCAGCGACGCGAGCTTCCCGCCGCGGCAGGGCTCCATGACAATGACCGGCAGGCGGCGGCGCGTAATAACTTCATACTTGCGCCCCGCGTCCTGCAAAATCCAATCCATATAGTTAAGCTGAATCTGCACAAACTCAAAGCAGTCATACACATTCAGGAATTTATCAATAGTCTCCGCGCGTCCATGAGCGGAAAAGCCCAAATGCCGAATGCGCCCCGCTTTTTTCTGCCCCAGCAGATGCTCCACAACGCGCAAGTCTTTATCAGTATAAAAGCCATAAGATGTTTCGCAGAGATTGTGCAGCAAATAGAAATCGAAATAGTCCACGCCGCATTTTTCAAGCTGTTCCTCAAAAATGCCAGGGCAGGATTGTATCCGACCAGAGGCCGAACTTCCAAGGCCAGACATATACCCCTTAAAACCGAGCTTGCCGTCTTTAAAGTCCATCATATGGCCGGGCATCTTAGACGCGAGATACCATGTGCCGCGTGGATACTGTGCAAGCACCCTGCCAACGAAGCGTTCCGATTCGCCGCCATGATAACCATATGCCGTATCAAAATAATTCACGCCGTTTTCATAAGCGTACTCTATAATCTCTTGCGCTTTTTGCACGTCGATATGTTTATCCTCGCCTTCCGTGGGCAGGCGCATATTTCCAAGCCCTAAGGAGGAGATCCGCAGGGGCGAAGTGTGTTCGTCCGTTCCCGCCTGTTTATCATAAAATTTTTTGTAGAGCACAGTTTTGCCTCCCTTAAAATTATGCTTTGCAGAACACCAAATCTATCAGCAGTCCCGTGAAAAAAGCAAACGCCACGCTGAACAAGATATACAATACAAAGCGTTTCACGCCCAACACGATTTTCAGCGCTCCCAAGTTGGTGATCTTCGTCGCCGGACCGGTAATCATAAAGGCCGCGGCAGAACCCAGGCTCATTCCGTCAGCCATCCACTGCTGCAAAAGCGGGATCGTCCCGCCGCCGCAAACATAGAGCGGAACGCCGACAGTGGCCGCCATTAATACGCCGAACGCCTGATTATTCCCAAATACCCGCACCATTAAATCCTCCGGCACATACCGCTGGAATACAGCAGAAAGCACCACGCCAATCAGGAAATACATTCCTGTGGCTTTCAGGTTGCGCCAGATATTTTTCAGCAGGCGCAGGAGCAGGTTGTGGTCGGTGTCGCGGGTCCCCTGCTCGGAAAACGAAGCGAAATTGAAATAACCGCCAGGGCTGTGCGAACACGGTTCGCCCTTAGAGATAAAAGTGTTTCCGGCCCATGGTGCCGGAACTGCCCTGCCTTTTTTTGTGTAGAAAAAGTGGACGCAAAGTCCGGCCGCGCCGCCGCATAGGAAGCAGGACACAACGCGGACGGCCAGCGCGGCGGGCCCCAACGCGGCGCTATAGATGATAAGCTGCGGATTAAGCAGTATAGAACTCATCATAAACGCCGCCAGCCAATCATCCTTTATCCCTTTTTGCGATAAAGACGCAGCGACAGGAATGGTGCCGTACATACAAAGAGGCGAGGCGATTCCGATGGCGCTGGCCGGAATCACGCCAAGCGCGCCCAGGTTCTTTCCCTGCAAAGCCCCAAGCAGCTGATATATCCTCGCCTTGCCGAACACCGAAACAACCGATCCCATGGCAATACCAACCGCCCAATATCCGATAATCTGCCGGATTTGAATGTCAAAATAATACCACAGGTAAATGGCCTCCCGTCTAAGAATGTCAGCCATCTATGCTTACCATCTCGTATGTACGGTTCCCAAGCCCAATCTCCTCGGCGTGTTCCAGCGTAAGCAGCCCGTTCCTGGATTCTATGCGCCGGACTAACGACTGTCCGTCCGCCGCAGCGTACACAAGGTCAACACAAGCCTGGTCCAAGGCCACAGGATCGCTGGAAGCAAGGATTCCAACATCGTGCATGTCCGGTTCGGCGGGATTTCCGTTGCAGTCGCAATCCACTGACAAGCGGTTCATAACATTGATATAGACGATGTTCCCGCCGTTGTTTAAGGCGTCGGAAACCGCCTTGCCCGCTTCGCCCATAGATTCAAGGAAAGCGCCTTGTTCTCCTGAAAAACCGCTTCTGCGGGTGCCTCCGGTATGAATCCAACTTTTCCCTTCCCTAGAGGCCAAGCCAATGGAGATGTTTTTGACAGCTCCGCCAAAACCCGCCATGGCATGTCCCTTAAAGTGCGAGAGCACCAGGTAGGAATCATAGTCCGCGAAACTTGCGCCGACAAAGTTCTCGGTCAGGTGTGTGCCGCCTTTTACCGGCAGGGTCATGGAACCCTTGGCGTCCTGTATGTCCACACCGGCAACGGCCGTGAATCCATGATCTTCGGCAACTTGCATATGCATGGCGGCGCTGGCGCGCGAACTGCCGTAAGCTGTGTTGCATTCGACAAATGTACCGTTAACGTGCCGCGTAAGCTCTCCGGTCAAATCAGGCGAAAGGTAGTTGCTGTTCGGCGGTTCGCCTGTAGTGATCTTAACAGCCACATTTCCCTCCGGTGTCCAGTCCAATGCCTCATACACTGCCATCAATCCCTCTGGGCTGATATTCGCGGTCATGTAAACTACAGATTCATCCGGTGCCGGAACTTCCGCGCTGGTCACGGATTCCGGCGTATTGGCGGGGGCGCTGTTTTCAATCGCAGGGCTTTCCGGAGTGTTCCCTGTCGTCCCAGACGGACTGGTCGGCGGGCTTCCGCCCGCCTCCGCGCATCCCCCAAACAGGGATGCCGTAAGTATCAGGGACATCAATATGGTTAAGTTACTTCTCATCATAAAGCAATGTTCCTTCCCATTTCATAGGCTGCCTTCACAGCCGGCGCATTCGCGGCGTCCCCAATATTCCACATGCCGGTACCGCAGACAACGCCTTTCTCATTCGCGCCGGGCAGACAGGAGGTAAAACCCCGAAGGCCCGCCAAGGTTCCGTTCAGCGCTTCCTTTTCGCTATCCGCCGCCGTAAGAATGAAATAAAAGTCTTTGTTCTTGATTTCCTCATATTTCGGCGTGGTCCGGTCTATCAAGGTTTTCAACTGGGCGTTCATACAGTAGAAATAAACCGGTGAGGCAAGCACCAGCACATCCGCCCTTATCATCTTATCCAGCACATCCGCCATATCGTCCTTTTGCGGACATTCGTGTTTCGTAAAACACACACCGCAGCCAGAACAGTAGTTTATCGTTTTGTCGTTAAAATAAACCTTTTCCGATTGATGGCCCGCCTCGGCAGCGCCTTTGATAAACTGGCCGCAAAGCGTATCGGAATTGCCGCCCTTGCGTGGGCTGGCCGAAATCACTAAAATATTTTTGCTCATCATTATACCTCATGTCATTCTTACAGCCCAATAATCATATTCCGGTCATACGCTCCGCCGCGTCCCCATACCGCCCGCCCTCAATATGGATACTGGAAAGGATGCCGTTTAATTCAGCCATATCGTTTGCGGAAAGCTCCACATCAGCGGCGCTCATGTTTTCTTGCAGGCGTTCCAGTTTCTTTGTGCCGGGAATAGGAACAATCCACGGTTTTTGTGCCAACAGCCACGCCAGAGCAAGCTTCGCGGGAGATAACCCTCTTGCCTCTGAAAACCCTTTGACCGCCTCTGCCATCGCCTGATTGGCGGCGAGATTTTCCGGGTTGTTAAAACGCGGAATAGAATGCCGCACATCATTTTCCGCGAAGATGGCGTCCTTTGTCACGGTGCCGGTGAGGAATCCTTTGCCCAAAGGACTAAACGGTACGAAGCCAATGCCCAGTTCCTCCAATACGGGGATGACTTCCTCCTCCGGTTTGCGGTACCACATGGAGTATTCGCTCTGTACGGCAGTTACGGGGAACGCCTTATGCGCCCGGCGAATCGTGCCCGCGCCCGGTTCGGAAAGCCCCCAATGCAAAATTTTCCCTTCCCGCGCAAGCTCCTTCATGACTTCCGCGACTTCCTCAATGGGAACATTCGGATCAACGCGGTGTTGGTAATACAAGTTGATGTAATCAGTACGCAAGCGTTTCAGCGAGCCTTCCACCGCTTTGCGGACAGCGGCCGGCCGGCTGTCCAAACCGCAGACCTTGCCATCTCGAATATCCCAGCCGAATTTTGTGGCAATAACGACTTCGCTGCGATGTGGAATCAACGCCTCGCCCACTAATTCTTCATTTACATAGGGGCCGTATACCTCCGCAGTGTCAAAAAAGGTTACTCCTATATCCACCGCCTTGTGGATAAAGTTAATCATCTCGCTCTTTTCGGGAAAAGGCGGGTAGCTTGTACTCATCCCCATACAACCGAGGCCGATTGAGGAAACCTCGAGGCCGGTATTTCCTAATTTACGATAATTCATGCTTATTCCTCCGTTCATATTGTTATACTGTTGTACTCGCCTCACTAATCTTATAGAGATACAGGTAAATCTGCAATTTCGTTTTCGAATGGATTTGATAAGTAAAACTTATACGAAAACGTAAAAATTTGACCGTGCCATCTTTTATCAACAAGGCCGGTTCAGTAAACCTCTGGGACCGGAGCTTCCGGTGGGGCCGGAGCTTCCGGCGGGACCGGAGCTTCCGGTTGTCTGATGATGAGCTTGCGTAAAGTTTCAGCAAATTCTTCAATATAACGATTAGTGTTTTCCTTCCGCCAGAACAGGCAATAGTTGCGCTTTACAGGACTGCCGTTTTGATAGAGCGGCAGCCTGCGAATTGACGGGCCTGGCGGCGGGAGTGTGCCTGCGCGTTCCAACGGCAGGAAGCCCCTGTCCCCCGCCACCATCAAGCGCCCTTCGTCCAGATTTTCAGCAAACAAGAAGCTGCCGCCAAACCCCAGCGTGTTTTGATAGTATTCCTGTTCCACGCTCTGCTGGCCCTTGGAAGAAATCAGAATACATGACAGCCGCCTTAAATCCGGAAGCGTCAGCCTTCTTGCTCCTCCGGGTCCGGAATTTCCGATTAGTTTGTTGTGGCTGGACAGTTCCACAACGCAATCGCAGCGGAGTAATTCAAAATTCACATATACATCGGAAAACGCCCGGCGCTGGTCGTTCAAAACCAAGTCCACGCCGCCGAAGCGAAGCAGGTCGTACAATTCTTCATGGGTGCCGCTGACAATATGGATGGACACCCTGGGCCGGAACTTCCGGCCGGGATAAACCTGCGAAAAATCCGCGATAGCCTGACGCAGTTCCAAGCCGTTGTAAGATCTCAAATAGCCGATTCTAAGCCGCGGCTCCTTGTTCCGCCCAATACGGACGGTCTCGCGGCACAGTTCTCCGGTCTCGTCCAGTAATACCCTGCTGTGGCGGTAGAAATACTCGCCCGCGGGCGTCAGGGCAAACCGCCGGTTTTCTCTGCGGATAAGGTCCACGCCCAACTCCCCTTCCAGCGCGTGTATCTGCTGCGAAATGGCGGATTGGGAGATATAGCATTGTTCCGCGGCTTCTGTAAAACTATTACAGTCAACAACTGTCACAAAGTATTTTATCTGGCGTAAAAGCATGGGACATCGCCTCCTGTGCTGCCGTGCTGAAATTCAAAAACCCGCTATATTCGCGGACAACTACGTTTTCCAAACGAAGCGCGGACAGAGTGTGCCCTCCCGCGCCTGGCGCAATTTTCAATGTTCGCGGGTATAATTGACGCCTGATTCCTATTGTGATAGTATCAGCATATACGTTGGAGTACACTCTAAGTCAATAGGCTTTTTGAAAATTTATCGTAAGTTCCGGCCCTGTATGGCGCGAGATATGTACCATACCGTTTCTATGAGATTGGACGTGAGTTTTGATATGGATACGACAAACTTTCTTTGCCGGGTGGCCGCCGCCACTCCGGACATACGCGTGGCCGACCCCGCGCACAACGCGCGCCGCTGCGTAGCGCTGGCTGCCATGGCATGGAAGGCTGGCGCGGATATTCTGGTTCTGCCGGAACTCTGCCTTACCGGTTATACCTGCGGGGATTTATTTTTACAGCGCACACTGCTGCGCGAGTCCCTGACAGCCCTGGAATACCTGGCGGAGGCCAGCGCGGACATGGAAACGCTTATCGCGGCCGGCCTGCCCCTGGCCCGGGGCGGCAAACTCTACAACACCGCCGCCATAATGTACGGAGGCCGGGTGCTGGGCTTTGTGCCCAAGACCTATATCCCCAACTACAATGAATTTTACGAACTGCGGCATTTTACACCCAGCGCTGGGACCGGCGGAGTCGAGTATGTACGTTTCGCGGATTCCGATGTGCCTTTCGGCACGCGGTTGTTGTTTAAAGAAGCCGGACGCTCGGACATAACCGTGGCCGCGGAAATCTGCGAGGACCTGTGGGCGCCTGTCCCTCCCAGCGCACACCATGCGATGGCCGGTGCCACAATAATTTTAAACCTGTCCGCCAGTGACGAGACCATTGGCAAGGCCGCCTACAGGCGCGTGCTTGTGTCAAGCCAGTCCGCGCGGCTGATATGCGGCTACGCTTACGCGGACGCGGGTTCTGGGGAAAGCAGCACGGACATGGTATTCGCGGGCCACAACCTTATTTATGAAAACGGAACCGCTCTGGCGGAAGCCGAGCCCTTTGGCGGCGGCTGGGCAATGGCTGACATCGACCTGCACGCGCTGGCCCACGACCGGCGGCGGCTTAACACATACCGGGCCAATCCTGAAGGGTACAGCGTAATTGAATATGGTCCCCGTGACCGTAGCCTACGGCAGGGCTGGGCGAACGGCGCGGGGTTCGAGCGCGGTTTGCCCCTGCTGAATATCAGATTATCCGACAGGCATCCCTTTGTGCCAAAAGATGTAAATGAAAAAGACGCGCGCTGCCGCGAGATTCTGGCCATGCAGACAAGCGGCCTTAAGCAGCGGCTTGCCCACACAGGCTGCAAGACCGCGGTGATCGCCATATCTGGCGGGCTGGACAGCTGCCTGGCCCTGCTGGTAACATGGCGCGCGTTTATGGAATTGGGCCGGCAGCCCTCGGAGATAACAGCCATAACAATGCCCTGTTTCGGCACCACAGAGCGCACAAAGCGCAATGCCGAGCGGCTGTGCGGGGCGCTGGGCGTGCCCTGCCGCGAAATAGACATTACGGCCGCAGTGCGGGCGCATTTCAAGGACATTGGCCATTCAGAGGATATAATGGACGTAACTTACGAAAACGCCCAGGCGCGGATAAGGACACTGATTTTAATGGACGTGGCCAACCAGGAAGGCGGGCTTGTGGTGGGCACAGGAGACCTATCCGAGCTGGCCCTGGGCTGGACCACCTACAACGGCGACCATATGAGCATGTACGGCGTAAACGCGGGTATTCCAAAGACCCTTGTACGGCACATAGTGAGACACGCCGCCGAGACCTGGGGACGGAACGCCGTCTGCGGACGGAACGCCGTCTGCGGACGGGACGCCGTCTGCGGACAAAACTTCCGTTCCGAGGGAAAAGCTTCCGTCAGCGAGGGACTCGCGGCGGCGCTGCATGACATACTGGATACGCCTGTAAGCCCGGAACTGCTTCCTCCCCTTAACGGCGCCATAACCCAGGAGACCGAGACCCTGGTCGGGCCTTATGAGTTGCATGATTTCTTCCTTTATAATGTTTTGAGATGGGGGCGCTGCCCCAGTGATATTTACGAGCTTGCGTCCGCCGCTTTCAACGGGGCGTATACACGGGAGGAAATTTTGAAGTGGCTTGGGGTATTTTACCGGCGGTTTTTCGCTCAGCAGTTTAAACGCAGCTGTCTGCCCGACGGCCAGAAGGTAGGCTCTGTCAGTCTGTCGCCTCGAGGCGACTGGCGTATGCCCAGCGACGCGGCCTGCGACGCCTGGCTGCGAGAGCTGGAGAGTCTTGCTGAATATTAAAAAGAGAAACAAGGTGGGTTTATCATGGAAACAGCATATAAACTGAGAAATTCAAAACTTGGCCCCAGGGTAGCCGATGCACTGAAAAAGCGATATTTCGAAGCGTGGTATTTTAATGATCCGGCGGAAGCGGCGGATACGGTTGTATCTCTTATTCCAAAAGACCATTTGGTCTCTTGGGGCGGTTCTATGACCATTGTAGAATTAGGTATTCAGGAACGGCTGGCGAAAGAAGGATTCAATCTAATTGATAGAGATAAAGCCCTCAATTTTGAAGAAAGAATGGAATTAATGCGTAAGGCGTTATTATGTGACACTTTTCTCTGTAGCAGTAATGCCATAAGCGAGGATGGACAGCTTGTAAATATTGATAATTATGGCAACAGGACTGCGGCAATGATTTTTGGGCCAAAACAAGTGATTGTAGTGGCAGGAATCAATAAAGTAGTAAAGACTGTTGAAGATGCAATGGTACGGGCAAGGACTATAGTCGCGCCGTTGAATATACAACGTTTCCCCAGCATTGCAACCCCATGCAGCAAAACTGGAAGCTGTACCAACTGCGTTACGCAGGATACAGTATGTAACTATTTTGTAACTATCAGACTTTGCAAGCCCGCAGGACGGATAAAAGTGATATTGGTAGGGGAAAATTTAGGGTTTTGATAAAGTGCATCTCCTACGGCAAAAGGAAGGGGGTGAGCGCATGACGGTCTACAGGGCTTTAAGCTATACTCGACCCACATCTTTTTAAGGAGCGAGAATCTGTCCTCGCAACGCCCATAAATCAAGGGATTCTGCAAAGTTGGCCGCTACTAAGGCGTATTTGAAAATTCCTAAAAGCGCGAAATTTCTGATGAAACCGTTGCAATTTCGCGCTGGAATCCAGTTTTCAAACACGTCCTAGAACGCCGGTGATTGGCTAAACGCGTTGATGGATTGATTGAACTCCCTTAATTTATGCGGTGTCACAAATACTATCAACACATTTGGCCCACCACCAGAATCCCCTTTGAGGAATCCAGTGTTTATGCGGCTTTCAAGACTTGCGCTGACCTTCGGGGGGGGGGCTTGTTGGTCTGCTCGACTTAGTTCTCACAATAGTTAAAAAAATAATTGTAGCAATCCCCCTTCCTTGGCGAGTTGTAGCCTGCGGGGAACATTCACAGTGTTCCCTGCCTTTTTGCGGGCGAACGTAGTGGTGAATCCGAAAAGGAAGTGTAGAAAAGCAAATAAAATTAAAGTATAATCTTTCTAAAAAAAGGGAGAGGAAAGAACATGGCGCGATATATATACTCAACCCCAAAAACATTTACTAATTCAACTGAAGGTGGTATAATATGTTCAAACTAATAAAAGGAGTCTGAGGAAAATGGAGACCACGAGCAGCAATCAAACGAATGTGT
>JAISYE010000180.1 GCA_031297485.1 Clostridiales bacterium | reverse complement strand
ATTATTTATAAAACTTTGAACTCTCCAGTAAATAGTAAAGGAGCAAAACTTTAGATGAATACAAGACAAAAAAGGTGAATTTACGCTAACTGTCTGTTGTTGGGACATGCTAATCTGATAACTGTATACAGTATGAAGTTACAGCATGAACTTAAAGGAGGATTTTTAAATTGGAGCCTTATCAAGACCAAAACCTCTCGTTTGAGGAACGCGCGGCTGACCTTGCCGCCCGTATGACATTGGAAGAAAAGATCGCGCAAGTGGGAAACAACACGCCATCTATCCCGCGCTTGGGCGTGCCGGCTTACAATTATTGGGGCGAGGCGTCCCACGGCTTTTTCGGCCCGATTGAGTTTAAGCCGATGGATGTAACCAGCTACCCTGTCTGCCTAGCCATGAGCCAATGCTGGGACAGGGAGAAAATCAAGAAAGTTGCGGACGCTATTTCCGACGAAATCCGGGCGCACCACAATCTGAACGGAATCGAGCTGCATATGTGGTGTCCCACCATCAATCTCGCCCGTGATCCGCGCAACGGGCGCAGCGATGAAAACATGGGCGAGGATCCGTTCTTGGCGGGTAAAATGGCCGCCAGCTACATCCAGGGGATGCAAGGCGGCGGCAAATACCTGAAAGCGGTAAACACGCCCAAGCATTACGCGCTTAACAGCAGTGAAAACAACCGGCACACGGGTTCGTCCAATGTGGATGAAGCCACATTGCGTGAATATTACGCTAAAGTGTTTGAGTACGCCGTGAAGGAAGGCAAAGCGCAGTCGATTATGACCTCTTACAACCGGGTTAACGGGGTCCCGTCCTCTGTAAACGACATGCTGCTTACGACGCTTTTGCGGGAAGAATGGGGTTTTGACGGGTTTGTGGTTTCTGACTGCGGCGCTGTCGCGGACTGCTATTATAACCCGATGTTCTCATCTCAGACTTCCTTAGGTCATTATTACTGCAAAAATCACGAAGAAGCCTCCGCCATGACGTTAATCGCGGGTACGGATGTAAGCTGCGGCGCGGAGCACAAAAGATATTTATTAAAAGCCTATGAGCTTGGATATATAAGCGAGGATGTAATTACCAGGGCGATGATACGCGCGCTTACAACCCGTTTCCGCCTGGGGTTGTTTGACGGCGCGGATAAGCAGCCCTACAGCTCGCTGGGCAACGAGAGCGTTTGCGGCCCCCAAATGGCGGCTATGGCTGTTGACATGGCAAACGACAGCATAGTGCTGCTCAAAAATGACAAGGGCTTGCTGCCGCTGGATAAGGGCAAACTCAAATCTATATTGGTCGTCGGCCCTAACGCGCTTTACCGTCAATTGGGCGGTTACAGCGCGGGACAGTCGCCCATTGTGGATACGGTCGTCAATATAATGGCGCTAAACGGCATTCGGAATGAGGTCGAAGACTCGGCGGTTGAAGTAAAATACGAAAAAGGCTGGTGTACCCTTAAAGAGTACGGCAAAGGCGGAATCATGGAGATGATGCCCGGCTTTGATCCGGCTGATATGATGCTGGATGTAGTACCGGAGGGCATGGACCCTTCCGCGATGATGCAGATGTTCCTATCAGGTGAACAACCTCTGGCGCGGCACGCGCCGGTTGACCCTGATTATCGGGCGGACGACAATGTTTTATTTGCCCGGGCGCTGGAGGCCGCGAAAACAGCCGACGCCGTGATTGTGGTGGCGGGTACGGACGACAGCGTAGCCAGCGAGGAACATGATCGCGATTCCTTAGCGTTGCCCTACGGACAGGATGAAAAGATTCAGCGGTTACTGGAAGTCAACGCAAATACCGTAGTGGTACTTACAACGCTGGGAGCGGTGACAGGCGCGTTTTTCGATAAGGCCCACACAATCCTCAACGCGCATTTCGCCGGGCAGGAACAAGGTACGGCCATTGCAAACGTATTGTTCGGAAAAGTGAACCCTAACGCAAAACTTTCAGCCACTTGGTATCAAAGCCTGGAAGATTTGCCCCATGTAAATGACTACGGTATCAAAAAACAGGATACATTCACTAAAAAAGCCCGCACCTATATGTATTTCGACGGCCCGGTTCTGTTCCCGTTTGGGCACGGCCTCAGCTACACGGCTTATGAGTACGGCGGCTTGCGCCTGGGGAAATCGGAGCTGGACGCCAATGAAACGCTGACTGCCTCTGTAAACGTAACAAACGCGGGTAAAACGGACGGCGCTGAAATAGTTCAGCTGTATGTGTCCCGCGTACTCCACGGCAAGCAGCGCGGCAACAAGCCGATTCGCCAGCTTAAAGGCTTTTCAAAGGTCTGGCTCAAAGCGGGGGAAACCAAGGCCGTTACTTTCTCCATACCGCTTAAAGAGATTAATTTCTGGAGCAATTTCGATAAAAGGTTAGTGGTTGAAGAAGGTGATTACTGCGTGGAAGTGGGCGGCAGTTCGGCGTCACTTCCTTGCAAGGCGGCGTTTAGCGTAACAGGGAAATGGAACGCCGTTTTGGAAAACGTATACGCCATTGCGGATAAACAAGTCTATACTCCGGGGCAGCAAGGCAGGATCAAGACGGTCGCCGTCCTGGAAGATACTGCCCGCTTGTGCTTAACAAAGTACCCGCCCGTGTTTTCAAGTTCCAACGAAACAGTGGCCGCGGTAAGCGCCGATGGCGTCGTGACTGCCGTAGGGCCGGGCACAGCCCTTATTACTGTTTCGGTCACCTATGGCGATACCGTTAAATCCACGAAAATACCGGCAGCCGTCATTTTAACTCCGTGATAGAAAGCAGGGACGTCTTCACAGAGATCAGCGAAGCGGGTCCTTATGGACTACGCTTCGCCCTTAACGCGGCGGGCGGTGTGTTCGCGAACCGCGGCGGAGTCTGGGAACCCTATGACTTTAATTGTTTTTATAAGGGATACTATCCCAGTTGCGCGTTTACGGCTGTGGCGTATGGCGGCGGCGCATTCTATTTGGCGGGCGGCGACGACAAGGGGAATATCCGTCTTTTCTCCTCTGCGCAAGGCGGCGTATGGGAACCGCGGAGTATCATTGCGAGGTCTCCCATAACCGGCCCGACAATGCCCTCTGGGAAAGTTATCCGCATTTTAGCGGACGAGGGTCGAAGGCAGATATATCTCATTTGCGACAGCGGCCAGTTGGTTACTTTGCCAGACTGCCCTAAATGCGCGGCTATACGGCAAATCTGCGGTACAGCCGTAACGGGCGCCGCTCTGCAAAACGGCGATATTTTGATAACAAAAGCGGATGGCGGCAAAATTCTTATTCCGGCTGACGAAGCCGCTCAATACCGAATTTCCCTCACTTACTTGAAGGAAAGCTTAGGTTCGTCAGCCGTTATTGTGGATTTGCGCGATGAAAGTGAATACCGCAAGGACGGGCTTCCGGGCAGTATAAACCTTAGGTCGGGCGCCCTGGAGCATTGGTTAAGCGGCCAGGACAAGCAGCGGCCCATTGTGTTTGTCTGCCGTGTGGGTTTACAGGCTGACCTTGCGGTTAACGCGGCGCGCCGCAAAGGATTTTATCAGGCTTATTCTTTGGGCGGAATGCTGAGTCTGGCGCATACTGAATGACAGGAAGAAACAGAGGAACGGGGAAGGTTAAAAGATTAAAACCTTAAGACCTTGGGGCCAACGAACAAACCATCGTTAGGCCCCAAACCCCGCTGGGGACTCATCCCCGATAGTCGAGCTTGCTCGACGCAGACCCCTTCTCAAGGGCGGCGAGTGCGATAGTCGGGCTTGCTCGACGCAGTGCTTTTGATGCAGGTACAGCCTTTTTATGGATAGTTGAGCTTGCTCGACGCAGACCCCTTCTCAAGGGTGGCGGGGGCGATAGTTGAGCTTGCTCGACGCAGACCTCTTCTCAAGGGCGGCGGGGGCGATAGTCGGGCTTGCTCGACGCAAAAGGGATTATTTTTTTCTTAAGTTCGCGCTTATGGGGGTCTGCCTGCCCTGTTCCGGATTTCACGCTGTAGTGGTAATAAGGATTATACTCACACACGAAAACATCTTCTAAAAATCTTTCAGTGTTTTCGTGTGTGAGCAACCAACAACCGGCGTGAAAAGTGCATTTCTTTTCGCGCCTTAGTATAAAAAAAGGGCGGTACCCTCTCTTAAAGGGGGTTACCGCCCTCGTTTTTTCCGCCGCGTTCCTTTCTGTAAAGGCTCGGCGTTTTGCCTGTTGTTTTGCGGAATTCCTGCCCGAAATGACTTTGCGAAGCGAATCCCAACATGTCACAGATTTCTTGGATAGTTTTCGAGCTTTCCGCCAAAAATTCACAAGCGCGGGAAATTTTTTCTTTCATGATAAAATCCCGCACTGTCATTCCTGTTTCTTTTTTGAACTTATTAGAAAAATAATAATCCGCATAACCATAACGCGAAGCCAGCGCGTGAATGCTCACGTTTTCTTCAGGACGCAGGCTTATCAAATCACAGCATTCCCGTATCTGCGGGGAGACGCTGCCCGCAAGCTGTCTGACTTTATGAACCCGCCGGACGAAATCATCCACCATAGCTAGGTTTAGCGCGGTAAGCTGTTCGAGAGTTCCGCAGGCTTCTATGTTTTGAATATACCGGTCGCTGACGCCGTATGCAATGTCCGAAGAAACACCGCCGTGTATGGCGGCGTTGGCGCAAAGCGCGGTTAAAATCAAAACGGCGTTTTTTATTCTTCTCAAATAATCCTTGTCCGCGATATCGCCCAAACGTCCGGTTGCGGACAGCTTGTCCAATTCTTTGCGGTAACCGAGGTTGCCTTCCTCCACCATCCTAAGCAGCCTTTCCTGCGCCCTGTAGGTGCCGTGGCTGTCTTTCGGCGTTTCCGCTTTTGGCGCGCCGGCTTCTTGGAATGCCCCGAAATCGCTGATGTGGATGCTTTCGCCTGTCAGACAAAAATGAAGCATTATGCCGTACTCAAAAAAACGTGTCAGATTCACAACGGGTAAGTTGTTTATGATGTTCATGAACTCACGCTTTGTGGAGACGGTTAAGCCAATCCGCTCAAGCTGACCTTCTATGGCCGGCGTTTGAAAATCGTCCAAAAATACAGGGCCCACTGCATGGACACGATATGGCTTGTCTTCCTTTGTCTCGATTTCGGCAATCCACGCCATACCTAATGAATTCGTCAGCAGGACCGGTCTGCGCGTCTCTGTGAGGTGCGTGCGCACTCTTTTCAATTCCATTGAAAAAAACGCACGAAGCTCGGATTCATGAGGTGAATTAGTAGAGAGCAACGTAAGGTCCGCGTCGTATGCCGCGAAATAAATATTTGTAACGCAGGCGGCTAATTCCTGAAGCAGCGCTAATTTCCAGTCGATCTCGTTCATAGGTTTTTACCTTGTAGGGTCATGGGCTTATTTTAAAGGCCTCCCGGCTTACGCCCTCTAGTTCGAAAATGAGCAAGGCCCCGTGCGTTTCAAGCATTGTGCCCGAAATACAAACTCTGTTGACATAAGTATACAGCATACGAAAAAAATTGCAAGAGTTCACTAGTGGTGTATCCGCCGATATTTTAAAGAAGAAATAAATATTTTCGGCCGATAGTTTTAACCGCAAATACCACGGAGCCGCGGGCGAACCCTAACGGTGGGTTGTCCGTTGCGGTG
>JAISYE010000179.1 GCA_031297485.1 Clostridiales bacterium | reverse complement strand
CACATCAGTTTTTGCTTCGGATACCGGCCTTATTGGCTCGCCTTGATTTGATACAGGCTCCGACGGATTAGGCCCAATCGCCCAAGCCTCCGCCTTCCCTCCGCAGTCCTCCAATTCCGGCGGCGCACGTTACGGATACGCTGACGCAAATTCCATAATGTATATCCAAATGTTTTTCCTTTACCGCCCTCAGCCTGCGGTTAGGCGCGTCCTTTCTGGATGACGCTGGTGTCCGGTACATTAGGGCCGCGTTCGGCAGGTAATTCGACTACCGGCAATCCATCACGATTTACTGCGCAGCCTTAATGCCTTCGGCTTATGGACTAAGTATACCACAATATATTTAGCTTGTCAACAGCAAATTAATAAAAAGTTTCCCGATTTTAGTTGACTAATCTCGACTACCGGCAATCCATCACGATTTACTGCGCGGCCTTAATGTCTTCGGCTTATGGACTAAGTATACCACAATATATTTAGCTTGTCAACAGCAAATTAATAAAAGGTTTCCCGATTTTAGTTGACTATACTCACACACGAAAACATCTTCTAAAAATCTTTCAGTGTTTTCGTGTGTGAGCAACCAACAACCGGCGTGAAAAGTGCATTTCTTTTCGCGCCTTAGTATAATCTCGACTACCGGCAATCCATCACGATTTACTGCGCGGCCTTAATGTCTTCGGCTTATGGACTAAGTATACCACGATATATTTAGCTTGTCAACAGCAAATTAATAAAAGGTTTCCCGATTTTAGTTGATAAACCAGCCGCAATTTTTATACACTAAATTGTAGTTATAATAAGGATGTGACATTATGGATTTTGCAGAACACATAAAACATTTGCGTAAAATAGAAGTGCGTCCGGAAGACACGTACCGCATACAGGGGAAAGTCGTCGCGGTAACAAAGGACAAAAAAACAAAAATTATCTGAAAAGCTGCTTGACGATATGGTAAATGTATGACGCAATATTTTTGCAAGGTAAGGGAAAACCTTTTTCGAAGGAGGGAAAAATGGGTTTGCCAACGGCAACGCCAACGGAAATAGCTGTTAAATTTGCGATAGAAAACAATCAACGGAAGCTGCTCGCGATAGCTAAGGCGTATTTGAAAATTCCTAAAAACGCGAATTTTCGAATGAAACCGCCGCAATGATAGCCGAGCTTGCTCGACGCTTCGCGCTGCGTCCAGCAAGCTCGACTATCGGAATCTAGTTTTCAAACACGCCCTAATGGTATATCGTCGATACTTTAAAGAAGAAATAAATATTTTCGGCCAGCAGTTTCAACTGCAAATGTCGCGGGAATGCGGGCGAACCCTAACGGTGGGTTGTCCGTTGCGGTGGGTTGTCCGTTGCGGTGGGTTGTCCGTTGCGGTGGGTTGTCCGTTGCGGTGGGTTGTCCGTTGCGGTGATTTGTCCGTTGGTTCGCCCCTACCATGATTTATAAGCGGATACACGCCCTAGGGCCTGTTTGAAAACTAGATTTCAGCGCAAAATTGGAGCGTTTTCACTTGAAATTTTGCATTTTAAGGAGTTTTCAAACACGCCCTAGGGACGGATGGCAATCCGCCCGTTTGGGGCAGAACCCCTAACGGTGAAGTGTCCGTCGAAATTTCGCGTTTTAAAGAATTTTCAAACACGCTTTATAAAAATAATCTTAAAAATCGGGAAATAGACCCAGAATGAAATACAAGCATACAAAAACGCTGTAATAACATCCGCTATCTGCTCGCCAATTTTCTCCAAACCCAATTCATGGATAAAAAGATTGTATAAATACCGCTTGTAGAGTCCCTGCGCGGCGCCGGCGGCAAATGTTATCACAAAAAAAGCGATTAAAAACCACATAGCCTGATAGAATGGGTTTCCAGCAGATTTAAACACAAGGTTTCTTTGCAGCGGAAAACTGATAACCTGGGAAAACAGAAGCACGATATGCACCGCCAGAAAAAAAGCCAGTCCGCCGCCGCCCTCAGGCAAAGCGCCTGCCGCGTAATCAAATATATAGTATGGGCTTCCGTCAAAATTTAAGCCAACCCGCAAAACTTGGAAATTAATATTGATAAGACTTGTCGCGCTGAAAATCGACTTTAGCACAGGCATACCGATAAACTGAAAAACCGTTACCAAATTGCCGATAATCCAAAACCGCAGGAACTCCATTACCGCAGGGTGCCGGGAATCTATTTTCCGATAGGCCAGCCCTATGGCCTTTTTTATATTATACATCCGTATCACCCCTGACAGTTACCTCCGCAGACGCCTCCCCCCATCGGCTTTCCGCGTAAAGTGTCATTTTCCCTGGACACTCAGGCTTTATTACAGCCACAGCTTCGCCGTAATAAGTATCCGAGGTATCGGTGAGATACCCCGTGGGATTGTACGGGCAGGCGTTCCCAAACCCTAAAACCTTTCCGCCTTGCGCTCTTATTTTGATATGTCCGCGCGCGGAAGGTTTCCAAATCCCCTTGGAGTCTGTATAACGCAGGCGCGCGTAACACAAATCCGCCATGTTTATGGTCTTGCGTTCAGGGACCGCGGATAAAACAGTGTCAGCGCCCGCGGTGACTAAGGACGTTTCCGCGATTATTTCAGCGTCGCGGTTATACGCAACCGCCTGTAGTTCTCCCTCTTGATAGTTGACAATAAAGACAAATTTGCAGTCATTTTTTGCTTTTTGCCTGCCGCGGCGCTTTCCGTTGACGAACAATTCCACCGCGTACGCGCGCGCGTAAACCTCCACAGCCGTCTTTTTACCGGCGCCGCCGTCCCATGACCAGCTTTCCACGGCGTTTGTCATGCGCCACGCGGAAGGAGCGTGTTTTTCCCGAAAGGTATGGACAGGTATTACCGCAATGCGAATATCGTCCAAGCCATAAGCCACCTTTGTGTATGCGGATTCCCCAGTGGGCTTTCCTGTGATGTCCAATTTCCCTGTACCAGCGGTAAGCCAGCCCAGGCCGCGCGTAAAGTCCGGGGCGTATTCCCTGTAATCCCAGGAACCAAGCCCTACCTCGCCTAAATAATCCATCCCCGACCACACAAAGTCCCCAATAAGGGCCGGATTTTTTTCCGCGAGCCGCACAAACGCGTAAGTATCCGCGCAAAAGGTTTCAGTGCCTAAGATAACGCGTTGGGGGTATTTTTTAAAATCTTTTTTATACCGTTTGATACCATAGTTATAGCCCGCCACATCAAATTTGGAGAACGCTTCCCTGGTCTTTTTATCGCTGCCGCGCAGTGCCGCGCCGAATTTCATAAACGGCGCTCCCAATAGGCCCGCGAGATTATTAAAAAATTCGCTGCCCACTGCTTTCGCTTTCCTGCCCTCCGCTGTGCGAAGCGCTTTTTTGTCACTGTATACGCCAAAACCTAAAGAACTTAACAGGTTGAAAAAGAGGTTAATCCCGCAGGTTACGGGTCTGGTGGAATCCAAGGCGCGGCAGAAAGACGCCATTTCCTCGGACAGCTTGGCGCCTCGCTTTTGGGCGGTTTCCGAAACCTCGTTCCCCATAGAGTACATAACCAGACTGGGGTGGTTATAGTCGCGCGCGGCCAAATCCCGCAGGTCCTGCCGCCACCAATCAGAAAAGTAACCGGCATAGTCATACTTGGTTTTGTGTATATACCACATATCCGTATATTCTTCCACCACAAGGACGCCGAGTTTGTCACAGGCTTCCAGCAAAGCCGAGGAGCATGGGTTGTGCGCCGTGCGGATTGCGTTGTAGCCGTTTTCTTTCAAAAGGCGGACTTTTCTCTCTTCCGCGAACGCATAGGCGCAAGCTCCTAACAACCCGTTGTCGTGGTGCACGCAGCACCCGCGCAGCAATACTTTTTCCCCGTTTATCCTAAAACCCAATTGGCTGCCGCATTGGATTTGGCGGATGCCAAAAGCTGTTTCCAAGACGTCTTCCCCAAATGTAACGCGGCAGGTGTACAACCGGGGATGTTCGCAGTCCCAGAGCCCGGCGCGGGGTAATTGTGCCTGAACGGCGGCGCGCCCCTTTGTGGGCAGTTCAGCCGCGTACATTATCTTCCCCTGATCCAGGATTTCGATTCCCAAAACCCCATCGCCGTTTGTTTCCGCCTCTATCTCTATTTCAGGTATAGTATAATCCAGAGTGCGTATCTTCACGCCGTTTACGAGAATATGCTTTTCCGGCAAAATATAGAGATTTACCGGCCGATACAAACCCGCGCCCGTATACCATCTGCTGTTAGGCTGGTCGGAATTTTTCGCGGCAACCCGTATCACATTTTCCTCTCCAAACCGCAAATTGCCGCATTCCGCCGTAAAGCCTATATATCCGTTTGGACGGAAGGCGGCTAAGGAATTGTTGACGTATATCTCCGCGTTACGGTATACGCCTTCAAACTCTAGGATTACGCGTTTATTTTTATACTCCAAAGGCAAGCTGAATTTTTTCTCATAAATATAGTCACAGCCCTCAAACCAGCCTGTATTTGCCCCACCCGCGCTTTTCGCCGAGCGCTTTTCTAAAAACATTGCGTCATGTGGCAAGGTAACCGGTACGCTCTGTTTCTCCCCTGCGCGGCGATACGTCCAGTTGTCATTCCATGCGTTCTTACGCACAGTCACCCCGCCTCTCTTTCATTCTTAAAACTCATTAATTTAGTCGGGCATAAGGACACGTTCCGCCAGCGTCGTTTGGACTGGTACGTTGTTGACGGCAATGTCAAAAGTAACCGAACGCGAGCCTGTTTCCTCATCATAATAGGATTCAAATTGAAAATCTTCCGACACTGTAAACGAATATATATCGTTTGCGCAGGTGTAAGTCCCGTCAATTTGCTGCGCGTAAGAGGAGTCATTGTGGACCACAAATGTCCCGTCAGATTTACACTGCAATTCCAAATTAACGGTAAGAATCCCATTACCAAATACAGCCTGGCCGGTAAACACCGGCAGCTCAAATGTCCAGCCCTCATTATCCGGCGTAAACGTCTCGTCCTTACAGCCCAAATTTACGTTGCCTTTTCCTCGCGGGCCTAAGTCCAGCGGGTAAACAAAGGAGAAATACTTCGCGGCGGGGTCGTATTCGGTAATCATTTCGTTTTCCTTGCTGTCCTCAAACTTAAATAGATACCCCTTGCCCGCGGTAAATTCATAAGTTCCGCGCGTTGGCGGAATATTGCCTGCAAGCAGTTCGAAGGTGCCGCCTTCTTCTCCGTTCAACACTACGTCGTAAAAAATATCGTTAATGGTGATGTTTCCCGTAAAACTGAACGCATAACCGGCTTTCTTTTTATCCTCTCCGCTGCAGCCTGTAAACGCGCTTATCATCAGAATGATAAAAGCAACAGCCGCAACAACGCGGTATTTAGTTTTCAATTTGTCCGTTGAAAAAGTTTGGCGTTTAATTAATTCGTCATTCCTTACTTGATGAAACCAGCGTATCATATATAAAAATATTTGTTGCTGGTTTGTCGTAAAAGGTAAGAAATATGACGCATCCTGATGGTGGGAAAACGGGGAAACTCAAGCGCCCTGTGAGGCCGGCGGCTATGGAATAGGGATAATGATGTTTAAAATAAAGAAATTATCAGCGTTTTGGATGGATAACATCCCGTTATATTTCTCCACAATATGCCGAATACTCAACATGCCGAAGCCGTGATACTTTTTATCCGCTTTCGTTGTTACAGGCAAACCGCTGTCATCATATAACAAGGCGCCTGAAAAGTAATTCTCAAAATTCAGAATCAGGAACTTGTTTTTCGCTTCCACCCGAAAACTGATAATACGTTTTTCTTCGTCCTCTTGGAGTATGCTGTCAATGGCGTTATCCAACGCGTTCCCAAAAATCGAGTAAATATCGTAAGGCTTAAGAAAATTCAGTATTTTTCCATTAACGATAAATGTGAGCTTAATTTTATGCTGTTCGCAGTACAACAGTTTTTGCATCAAAATTATGTCCAACGCCTCGTTTCCGGTTTTTACGGAACTGTCGTAAATTTGCAGGGAGTTTTCAATTTCAAGAATAAAGTCATCCTGGAGTTTGCCGCCGCTCTTAGAATGAAGCATGGAAACCTGATGCTTAAGATCATGGCATTTTGTATTAATTAATTCAATGTTCTCTTTAAGCAATTCGTGCTGCTTTTTTTCACTATAGAGAAGATGTTCCATAATCTCGTTTTGTTTTTGCAGCTTGCTTTCATTAAACAAATTGAATTGCACAAACAGCACAAGGCAATCCCCCGCCACAGCGTAGAAATAATACAACAGCCTGTCTTTTCCCGGCGCGGCGGCGGGAACGCTTGGGGCGATAAAGGTTGTCATAACCAAAATAAGGAACGAACTTATCCAGAGATGCAAGTTGTTGATCTCCAAATTTTCCTGAAGAATCAGTTTTCTGATAAAAAACAAGCGGCAGAGGGTATAGGAAGCAGTGACGCAAAGGAATGTAACCAGCAGCGAAAGGTATGAGCCGGCTTGGAAACCTATAACCGCTTGGAATATTTGGTATATGCTGATACTCATATTCTGCAGCGCGTAAGCCCCCGCAACACGAAAAATAATGGTTTTCATTCCCGCCGCATGACCAAGTCTCAGGAAGAGAATGGAACTCGCCACAACTAGGCAAATGCCAACGTCAACGATAAATTGCGTAAGTTTCATACCAGCGCTGAATTGCACCACCGTGTCGTAAACAACGCAAAAAAGGACTACGTATATGACGAACAGAACCGGCGTATATTTCCTTTTGACCAAGCCTGCTGAAAAGAGCCATTCCGCGATAAGAAGCTGCAAGGCGAAACCTTCGGCTGCCCTTGCAGCAAAGTTAAGCATGTTTGTCATAATCTCATTCCTATGTAATTAGTTAGGATACTCATAAATGCCTTTTTCCTGGAACGGCTGACTGGGATTTCTTCTTTGTTTGCGATTTCCACCGCATTTGCGTTCATCGCCGTCACATGACGCAAATTTACGAGATAACAGTTGTTGCACCTGGCGAAATGGTACTCCTGCAGTTCCTTTTCTTTCGCGCTGATTGTCCCCCTTGCCGTGACTTGGCCATTTGCTAAATGGTAGGTCAGTTGGTGGTCAAAAACCTCAATATAGTAGATATCGGAAACAGAGACACACTTAACGCCGTTTTCAGTGTTTATTGCCACCGCCGCCTTTTTTTGATACTTCTTGCTGTATTGTACCGCCCGTTGCATTTTCAGCGTGAAATAAAGGTAGCCTATGGGCTTTATCATAAAATCCATCGCGGAAACTTCATAGCCGTCAATAGCGTACTGCGCCAAATTAGTTACGAATATCAAGCAGACGTCCCCGTCCAGTTCCCTCAGTCTGCGGGCCGCGCTCATACCGTCCATATGCGGCATATCGATGTCCATAAACACAACGTCGTAGTCCGCTATGTACCCGTCAATAAAGTCCAGACCGTTTGTGAAAACGGACACCTTAAAATACTCATTTTTCTCCGTTTGATAGCGTTGTATATACTCCTGCAAAAGACGCGAGCTGGTTAACTCGTCCTCCACAATCGCGACATGTATCATCTCGTTCCCTCCAATCTAACACTACTCAAATAATAATTCAAGCCGCTTCGCGTTGCGAACGCCGCGCTGGACGCGCGCCATTAAGGCGTGTTTGAAAATTCCTTAAAGCGCGAAATTTCTAATTACGCCAGCGCGCCTTCCTCGTTGCACAACGCGCCCTTGCCTTCGTATTCGCCGTTTAAAAAATTGTGACTGAACAGTTACAAAGATTAAGCATTAAAAATCCTCCACAACAAGGCAATATATTAAAGTGTATCCGCGCCGGCTACAAATATTCTGTACCGTCCAATTGCACAGCCGCGGCGCCGTTGGTAATATCCATAAGCCGTTTAACCACCCGCGCGCTGTCTGGGAGCTTGACAAGCGCGTTAATCCGCACCAAGTGGCTGTACAGGGTTTCGACCGTCACGCAGCCGTTTTGCGCCAGTTCGCGCTGCAGCGGCCGCAGCAGGCTGTAGTCCGCCTCTATGGACATACGGCCGTAAAGGACGCGCTCTACCGGTCCGGCCGCCAGTATGCCGCCGCGGGCCGCCCTGCCGTAGGCGCGGATAAGCCCGCTGGCACCCAGCAGCGTTCCGCCGAAGTAACGCGTGACATTTACCACAGTGTTGACCAGCCCTTCCCGCTTTATGGTCTCCAGCACAGGCAGCCCCGCTGTGCCGGAGGGCTCCCCGTCGTCGCTGGCGCGCTGGTATTCGCCGCGGGTACCCGCCACATAGGCGTAGACATTGTGCGTCGCGTCGCGGTACTTGCGGCGCATGGACGCGACAAACCCCTGCGCGGATTCCTCGCTGACCGCTGGCGCCGCGGTGGCGATAAACCGGGATTTCTTTTCTATAATAACAGCTTCCGCCTCGCCGCGCACTGTTTTGAAGGATTCCGGCAAACTATCCATAACGCTTACCCAACGCCGCGCCCTAATTTTGGGCGAGGTTCTGCCTTGCCAGGGCCATGGCTTCCTTCCAGGTGTCGCGCAGTTCCCGCAAAAGCTCGCGCACCTCGTTCAAAATCGCCGTGTCCTTCCTTAAATTGGCCTCCACCAGCCTACGATAGATGTAGTCGTATATAGAGTCAAGATATTTGGATATAGGATAGCTGCGGTTTAAGGTAAGTTGAAACTCACGGATAATGTCCTGGGCGCGCTGAATAGTTTCGTTAGCCTGCGAGAAATTTTTCTCGTCCACATATTTAATGCTTTGGTTACAAAATTTAAGCGCGCCGTCATAAAGCATCAGGGTAAGCGCTTCCGGCGGCATGGTATAAACGGCGTTCTCTTGTAATTTTGAGTGCATGGTTTGCATAGCCATAGTGTATCCCTCCTGAAATTAATTTGTCTATATATAGTATATCGAAAATTTGATGAACGCAACTTAGCTATTGACTACTACCGACTAATTTATTATTATTGGGCCACAACAAGGAAACCTTGGGGAAGGTCAAAAGATTATGGGCTTGGGGAAGGTCAAAAGATTAAGACCTTGGGCAAGGTCAAAAGATTAAGACCTTGGGGCCTAACGATGGTTTGTTCGTTGGCCCCAAACCCTGCTGGGGATTTCATCCCCAGACCCCTTCTTAAGGGGGGCGGGCTTGCTTCGGTTATAAAAAAGTAACCGGCTTACCACACTCGACGCGGGGGCCGGTTATTTTTTTGTATTTTTAACTATTATGGCAACCAGTCCGAGCAGATCAACGAGGAGAATCCCCGTGGTCAGCATACAGTCATGCGCTCACCCCCTTCCAGCCGGGTAACTGTCCCGGCTTTCACGAAGCAAGCCCAATACATAAAAAATCCGTACCATCCTTACGCCGTATACCCAACTGCATTATAACCGATTATTCTAAGGCATATTTGAAAACTAGATTTCAGCGCGAAATTGCAGCGGTTTCATTCGAAATTCCGCGCTTTTAGGAATTTTCAGACACGCCTTAGTATATCGAAAATTTGATGAACGCCATTTATACTAAGGCGCGAAAAGAAATGCACTTTTCACGCCGGTTGTTGGTTGCTCACACACGAAAACACTGAAAGATTTTTAGAAGATGTTTTCGTGTGTGAGTATAATAGCTATTGACTATTACCGACTAATTTGTTATTATTGGGCTATAATAAAGAGGGGGAACACTGCAAATGCTCCCCCTCGGGTATAGCCGCCAAGGGCGGCGGGCTTGCTTCGGTTATTTAAAAAAAGTAACCGGCTTACCACACTCGACGCGGGGGCCGGTTATTTTTTTGTATTTTTAACTATTATGACGACCAGTCCGAGCAGATCAACGAGGAGAATCCCCGTGGTCAGCACGAGCATTTATACTTGACCCGCAAATCTTGAATGCCATATAAACACTGGATTCCTCAAAGGGTGTTTTGATAGCGGCCAACTCAAGAGAATCCCTTGATTTGTGGGTGTTGTGAGGACAATTTCTCAGCCCTCAAAAAGATGTGGGTCAAGTATAGGTTAAGGCCCCTGTTCACTGGAGCCTTTCAAATAAACTTAAAAAACAAGCGTAAGCTGTTAAGCGCCTGTTTCATTCCGCCCACGCGTCCCGCACCGCGAAATACGCGGGCTTCTCCCGTCCGTCCATTGCCGTCAGCCCCCAGCGCGTTTCAATGGGGCAGTCGCTCTGCCCGCAGACGTAACAGCGCGGCGAATCCCCGTAGCAATAAATAAACGCGCCCAGCAGATACGGTTTGTTCATCAGCCGCGGCAGTATGTCCCTGTAAAACGCCGCCTGCCCCTCCGGCGTATGCGGGTACGCCGGTATCACGTTTTTCGCCGGCAGTTCCGCGTAAAAATGGTCCTTAAAATCAGAGTTAAACAGGAAATTCCCCCAGTCTCCGGACGCGTTCTCAGTCACTTGGTTTTGTATGGACGATGGCAGGCGCTTCACAAAGTCCTTAATATTCCGCCGCGCCTCCGCCTCGCTGGACGCGCCGTATCGCGCAAGCGCCGCCCGCTTTTCTTCCGGCGTCTTGGGCGCGCCGTCCCCTATATAGCCGAACTCGCAGAGGATTACCGGCTTGCCGGTAAAGCTCCACAGATAATCCAGCATCATGTCATAGACCCAGAGGTAATTACCGAAGGAGGTAAAGCAGCCGATATACACGTCTATCCCCACGTAATCGCAGTATTTGAGATAGGGCTTCATCATTTTATGTATATCCGCCTGTGGGCCGGCGGAGTTATAGCCCACCAGCACATCCCCGCGGACGGGATATATGGCTTCAAGCTGCACAGCCATAAAACGGATCGCTTCCTCCGTGGTCAGGGGCAGCACAAAACGCGGCACGCCCAATTCGTTGCTGATTTGCAGCGCTCCCGCCAGACCTTGCAGGTCCTGAACGAGAAAGATCGCTATCTCTTTCAACCGTCCCTCGTTTTCCGGCAGGCGCGGGTCAACGCCGTACTCAATAAAAGCGTCAGGGTACGGCGTCACCGCCATGATTTTTATGCCATTGTCAGCATATTCCTTCAGCTTTTCCTTGAAACGGATGTAATCGTCCCGCAGATTCCCAGCGTAGTCGAACGGGAACGGGATGTCGCAGCGGTTCCATTCAATGCCCGCCCCTTTGATTTGCTCATAGTCCGTATTGGCGTGGCAGACGCCCTTAATAAACCCGCCAACCTTTTCCTTGGCAGCGCTCACTTCCGCCGTGATTTTCACCTTAAAGGGATAGGTAACGAGCGACGAAGGGATATAGGCAAGGGAAGGCCCGAGCTGGCTGTAGACGTATTTTTCAAGCCCGAACATTCCGCCTACAGCGGCCCCAAAGGCGCGTTGGCCCGGCTCTGACGCCAGCGCCGCCGCAAAGGCCGCAATGACGCCTAAAATGATGGTTCTCCGACAGAGACTTCTGTGTTTGCGTGACATGGCTTCGCAACTCTCCTTTCCCTATCCTCTCCGATGGTTATACATCCGCAAAACACGGGGGTATGTATGCCCCGCGTTTAGGGGATATCCTAGGACGTGTTTGAAAACTGGATTCCGATAGTCGAGCTTGCTTGACGCAGCGCGGAGCGTCGAGCAAGCTCGACTATCATTGCAGCGGTTTCATTAAAAATTTCGCGCTTTAAGGAATTTTCAAATACGCCTTAGTCGTTAACACTACAGCGCGAATTCCAAAAACGGCAATACAGAAATCAAGATTCTTCGTTGCCGCGATAAATGCGGCAGACCAGCAATAAAGCACATTTTAAACAATCATACTCTACTTTCTTTAATATGCTAATGTCAAGAAAAAAACAAACAATCCCCTTTCTCAAAAAGGCTCTGCCTGCATCAAAATCTCTGTACTCGCCGCCCTTAAGAAGGGGTTTGTGGCCAACGAACAAACCATCGTTAGGCCCCTAACGGTGAAGTGTCCGTTGGCCTTAATGTTTTGACCTTTGAATAGACACCGCAAGTATAACGCTCTGCAGCTTTCTTTTGAAATTTGCTTGCCATATTCATTCAGCTGTACTATAATCAAAGTATAGTTATACGTATAAATTGGGGTGACGCAATGACAAAAAAGACAGCTTCCAGCCGCGACGTGGCGCGGGAAGCAGGGGTATCCCAGGCTACGGTGTCCTATGTGCTGAACAATGTGCCCGGCGCAAAAATACGTCCGGAAACGCGGGAAGCGGTGCTGGCGGCGGCGAAAAAGATGAATTACCACCCTAACATCATGGCGCGCAGCATGAAAATGAACAAGGTTTATTCCATAGGCGTCGTATCCAACAAGGGCCTGTCCAGTTACGCGTTTATGAGCGTTATGGATGGCATAAAGGATTTACTCTCGCAGCACAATTATTCGCTGACTATATGCTCCAACCGGTATGATAATTTCGAGAACGCGGAGTTTATACAATACTATAACTCGAAGCGCATCGACGGAATAATCTTTGCCTACGCGAATTTAACTGACGGCGAAATAGAATTCCTGTTTTCAAACAGAATCCCCTTTTTCGCGGTACACCCCGCGCCGGAGTCGGAGAGCGCGCATATAGTCAAAACCTCCATGCGAAGCGCTATGCTGGAGACAATAAAACATCTGCGCGAGCGGACCAACGCGCCTGTAACATATATAGGCCAGCGGGCGGGGGATTTAAACTTTTCCCGCTACCGGGCGTTTTACGAAGCGCACCAGGAACTGGGCGCACAGTCCCAGCTGCCCTGTGAGCCCTTGCGTGAAAACAGCCAGGCGGAAACTTGGCTGGAACGTAATTTCCCAAGGGGGAACGGGCTGCCGGCCGCCATTATGTGCGAACGCGCCAGCCTCGGCTGCCGCCTCTTGCGTTTTTGCGCCCGCTGGGGGCTTAAGGTGCCTGAAAACCATGGGATTGCCGCAATGGGCAACAGCCAGTTCGCGGATATATCCTACCCCGCCCTTTCTGCTATGGAGGCGCCGCTGCGCGAAATGGGGCGGCAGGCGGCGGACATGTTGCTGCACATGATAAACGGCGTGGAATTTCAAGACGTGATTGTGTTGGAATGGAATTTTGTCCGAAGGGAGTCCTGCTGATTCGGCGTATTTTTACTGCTTATCCATCAAGGCGGGATAAGCCTGAAAATTTATACGTATAAATCCAAAGGAGGGCATTATGATCAAGAAATGGATAGTACAAGAATTTATCGAAAAGAACATTCCGGCGTACATAACAGGGCTTGCCGCGCTTGTGGCGTCCAGCGTTTTGTCCATGATAATACCAAAAATGCTGGGCGCGATAACCGACCGCCTAAGCGTAAAAAGCGCCCTGGCCGGGGACATCTGGCGCATGGCCCTTAACATGCTGCTTATGTCCCTGGCGTTGTTCGGGCTTAAATTTGTGTTCCGTATTTTCATAATTGGCAAGGCCCGGGACTTGGAATGTTTCCTGCGGGCAAAATTGTTCGAGAAATTGCAGATACTGAGCCCCACATTCTATAATCAGCACAAAACCGGCGACCTTATGTCCTATGTAATAAACGACCTGGGCGCGGTGCGCATGGCTTTCGCTATTGGCATAGTATTCCTGGTGGATGGCGTGTTAATCAATGTTGTGTCCCTAGGAATAATGTTCCAAACAATTAACCCGTACCTTACCGCGCTGGCAGTGCTGCCCATTATCTTCTCGGTCTTTGTTATTTTGGCGCTTAAGGGTCCTATACGAGTACGGTTTACTGTAGTGCAGGAATCCTTCGCCGACCTGTCGGACCGCATACAGGAGAACATATCAGGCATACGCGTAATAAAATCTTATGCCCAGGAGCCTTTTGAAATCGCAAAACTAGAGTCGTCCAGTAACCGCAGGATAACGGCCCAGCTTAATTACGTGAAAATTTCCGCGCTGCTTGGCCCTGCGGTAAACGCTTTGTTCGGCTTAAGTTTCGCGCTGACTCTGGCGGTGGGCGGCGAGTACGTGCGCGCCGGGGTTATAACCCTGGGGGACTTTATCGCCTTTAATACCTATCTGGGTCTGCTGGTGGCGCCCATAACCAACTTTGGGCGCGTTGTGGAAACCTGGCAGAAAGCGTTCGCCTCCATGAAACGCTTGGACGGTATCTTCACCGCGCCGGTGGAAATCCTAATCGACAGCGGTATTCCGGAGGGCGAGAAGATGCGGGGCGCGGTGGAAATAAAGAATTTAACTTATTCCTACCCAGGTTACGAGTCCGAGGCACTGCGGGACATTAACATCAGCGTGCCCAGCGGCGGGACTTTGGCCATAGCGGGCAGGACCGGCAGCGGCAAAAGCACGCTGGTTAACCTGCTTACCCGTATGTACAAAATTGAGGACGGCCATATATTCATAGACGGAATAGACATCAACCGCTTAAACTTATCGGACCTGCGCGAAAACATAGGCTACGTTCCGCAGGACAATTTCCTGTTTTCAACCACCATTAAGGTCAACATTAAATTTTTCAAGGAAGCGTTCTCAGACACCGATGTGTTTTCGGCGGCCCAAACAGCGTCCGTATACGACGCGGCCATGTCCTTTCCTGAGGGCTTTGAAACCGTGGTGGGCGAACGTGGCGTTACTCTGTCCGGCGGCCAGAAACAGCGGGTATCCATGGCTCGCGCGGTAATAAAGGAGCCTGCGGTTTTAATTCTGGACGACAGCATGTCAGCGGTGGACGCCAAGACGGAAAAGGAAATTTTAAAGAGCATAAAAGAAGTGCTGCGCGGCCGCACAGGGATTTTGATTTCCCATAGGATTTCCACTATCAGCCACGCCGACGAGATTGTGATGCTGAATAAGGGCCGCATAATTGAACGCGGCACCCACGCGCAATTGCTTAAACTTAAGGGTGAATACTGGAAACTGTCCGCCGCCCAGGGCGTTCTCGCTGATTCGTACTCAGAGAAATGAGGGGTTTATATGAAAAGCACTATGTCGCGGTTATTTTCCTATATTAAGCCGTTCGTTCCGGCCGTACTCGCGTCCTTGGCGCTGGCCGGGCTTATCAGCGCTTCGGAACTGGTCCGGCCATATATAATTGAAATTGTCATAGACGAGTACATTATGGACCCTGGCAGCCGGCATAATATCTACGCTCTGGGGGCGCTGTACTTTGGCGGCGCGTTTTTTGGCGCGGCCTTCCAATACTGGCAGGAATATCTTCTGAACCTTACGGGCCAGAAAATAATCCACAATATCCGCATGGACGCGTTCCGCTGTCTGGCGTACATGCCTTTCTCCTTTTTTGACAGGAATTCTTCCGGAAGGCTGCTCACCCGTGTTACCAGCGATATAGAGGCGCTTAATGAACTTTATTCCGGCGTAATTGTCAGCCTTGTAAAGGACGCCATCATGCTCGCGGGTATTGTGGCGGTTATGCTGCGCCTTAACTTCAAGCTGGCGCTGGTAAGTTTCTGTATTGTGCCTATTATAGTTATAGTCACCCTTGCTTACAACAAGCGGGCGAAGAAAAATTTTTCCTATGTCCGCACGCTCTTTGGAACTATCAACGGGTTCCTGGCTGAAAACATTTCAGGGATGCGGCTGGTACAGACCTTTAACCGGCAAAAAGAAAAATTCGCGGAGTTTACGCCGTTAAACGAGGAATATAACAAGGCCAGCGTGTTCAGCGTAATGCTTAACGCGCTGTTCAAGCCCAGTTCAGAATTAATTAACGCGCTGGCGATTTCCATTATAATCTGGTACGCCGCCGGCGGCGTGCTGGGCGGCACGTTAGAAATAGGGGTACTATACGCGTTTATCACGTACATCAAGAAATTTTTCGGGCCGATTAACGATTTAGCGGACAAGTACGGTTCTATACAGACTGGGATGGTGTCGGCGGAGCGGATTTTTGAGCTGCTGGCACAGGAAGAGCAGACGGAGGACATCAGCGCGGGGCTTGCCCTTCCCAAGGCACGCGGCGAAATAGAGTTCCGCGGCGTATGGTTTGCTTATAACGACGAGGACTGGGTGCTGCGGGATGTAAGTTTTCATGTGCGGCCGGGCGAGACCGTGGCGTTTGTCGGCCACACCGGTTCGGGCAAGACGACCATAGTCAGCTTGCTGGGGCGGTTTTACGAGGTTCAAAAAGGCGAGATATTACTGGATGGAGTAAATATTAAAAAATACCGGCTGCCGGATTTGCGGAAGAACATAGCCATAGTTATGCAGGACGTATTTTTATTCGCTACTGACATCAAGTCCAACATACGGCTTAACAACAACGCGCTGTCGGACAGGGACGTAGAGGCGGCGGCGGAATTTGTAAACGCCGCGGATTTTATTCGCGGGCTGCCCGGAGGGTTTGAGGAAAAAGTTACGGAACGCGGCGCGACCCTTTCCACAGGGCAGCGGCAGCTGCTTAATTTCGCCCGGGCCGTGGCTTTCCAGCCGGCCATTATTATTTTGGACGAAGCCACATCCAGCATTGACACCGAGAACGAGGCCGTTATACAGCAATCTTTAAGAAAAATATCCGGCAGCCACACATCCCTGGTTATTGCACACAGGCTTTCCACTGTGGAGAAGGCCGACAACATTATCGTAATAAGCCGCGGCGAAGTACAGGAAACAGGCAGCCACCAGGAACTGCTGCGCAAAAACGGCGCCTACCGCCAGCTGTACGACATGCAATTCACTTAAGGCCTTGCGCTAAGGCTTGGGGAAGGTCAAAAGATTAAGACCCTTGGGGGCTCCGCCCCAAACCCCCGCTGGGGACTTCGTCCCCAGACCCCTTCTTGCGCTTCGCGCGCGCTCATTACTTGGTTTGTGGCTCTACCTACGTCAAAAAACGCTGCGTCGAGCAAGCTCGACTATCGCGCTCGCCGCCCTTTTGACCTTCCCCATTCCTACAGTTCGCGCCTATGACCCGCCCTAATTTTTAAAGCCCCTAATTTTTAAAATTCCAGTCATACTGTTCTATCGCCTTTACCGCCTCGTCGTACTCAAAGGAAAGGATATGATTCTCGACCTTTGAGATAACCTCCCGGGCGTCTTTGTCCAGGTCTGTCTGCGCGAACTTGTACAGCAGCTTGTTTACCATGTCGATGTCCATGCGCGAAAGGGACTCTTTCAAAAGCTCAACTTCTATTTCCGGCAGACTTTCCGCCGGCTCGTCCCCGCTGTCGCGCAAGGCCGCGCGTATCCGGCTGATAAGGCCGCGTAAAGCTTCCAGCAGTTCGCCGGTTTTTTCCGTTATAAGCCATATATCGCCGCCGCTGCCCGCGAGCTCCATGCACTCGGCCAAATCAGCAAACTCCAGCGCGCCCACGCTGCGCGACGCGCCTTTAATGCCGTGCACCAGCGTTGTGTACAATTTTATGTCGCCAGCCTTCAGGCTGTCGGATACTTGCCGCGCCTTTGACTCCATGTCGCCGCAAAAGGATGTCAGCACATCCATATAAATTTTCGGTGAGCCTCCGGAATTATTTATACCGGTCCGCGCGTCCACCCCGGGAATGTCAATGAAAGTGTCCGGCACAGCGGCCGCGGACTCGTCCGGAAAGGAGAGCAGCTTCTCCTTTGGCAGCCATTTCTTCAAAACAGCCTCCAGCTGCGCAATATTAATGGGCTTGGCCAAAAAGTCGTCCACACCGGCTTTAAGGAACATTTCCCTGCGGCCCGACACCACATTTGCCGTCAGCATAACTATGCGGACATTCTTGGCGTATTCGCGCTCGATATTGTTGCGGATATACGCCACAGTCTCTATGCCGTCCATATCCGGCATCATGTGGTCCATAAAAATCAAGTCGAACTCCTTTTCGTCGCTATTTATAAGCTCTATGGCCTCGCGCCCGCTAAGCACACAGTGTATGGCCATCCCAAACTGGGACATAAGCCCCCGGGCTACATCCAGGTTTGTAGTCACGTCGTCCACAACCAGCACATGGGCGTCCGGCGCGTATACGTTTACCGCCAGGGACTTGCGGTCGTGCATCCTTATCAGCTTGAATTCCTTCAGCTTCTGCACCACGCCCTTTCCTATAGGCCGCGCGCCAAGGGATTCCTGGCGTATGCGCGCCGTAAAGACGGAACCCTTGCCGAATTCGCTTTCCACTGAAATGCAGCCGTCCATCATTTCGGCCAGGCTCTTGCATATGGAAAGCCCCAGCCCTGTGCCGCTTATCTTGCTGCCGGATGTGGGCGCGATTTGGCTGTAGTTCTTAAAAAGTTTATCCATGTCGTTCTTACGGATACCCCTGCCTGTATCAATTACAGTGTACGTCATCCACACATAATCGCCTTCCCGCTCACAAAAGACCTTAAGCGTTACTATGCCCTCGTCCGTAAATTTAAAAGCGTTTGACAGCAGATTGTTCAAAATCTGCTTGACCCGGTCGGCGTCGCCGAATAACTGTGAAGGTATGTCCTCGTCCACCTCCACGTTGAAGGATACAGGCCTGGAGGCAATGCGCACAACGTTCAGGCTTATGGTCTCGCTTATCATTTCCGGAAAGTCATAGGGTTTGGCGAACAGTTCAAACCTGCCGGCCTCTATCTTCGACACGTCCAGAATATCGTTTATAAGCCCCAGAAGCGTCAGGCCGGCGGCGTATATTTTCTCTATGTTGCCTGTATCGTGAGAGGACCGCGCCTGAAGCTCCAGTTCCGCCAGCCCGAGTATGACGTTAAGGGGCGTCCGTATCTCATGGCTTACGCTGGCTATAAAATAGTCCTTTGCCGTGTTTGTGTCCTCGGCCAGCACCCGGGCCTGCATATCGGTTATGTCGGAATACATCAGCAGCAAGCCGTCAAAACCTCCGGTTTCGTTCAGCAGCGGGGTCATCATAACATGGTAGAAGCGGCTGAGCCATTCGCTGGAGTTATCCGCCGGCTCAGCCCGCGAGTCCATGACCATGGGCGTAAAAGTTTTACCCACAGTATCGAACATGTTTTTTATATCGTTCAACATCCGCTCGTTGGAGAAACGTGTGAATATCTCCTCCATTTCCCGGCCTATTATATCCTCCAGACGCTCTATGCCCGCTACTCTTAAAAAACAATTTGTGCAGTAACTAAGCCGCATGTCCTGGTCAAAAAACAATATTATGTTTTGGCTGTTGTCCAGCAGCAGCCGCATGTATTTCTCCAGTTTGAGCTGTCCGGCCTCGCGTATCGACATCATCGCGCGTCTTACCAAGTCCACCGCTCTTATTCTTGCCAGGTTATTCTCCATATTGTGGACTTTACGGCGCAGCTTTAAATTCTCTTCCGATAACGTATTCACAAGTTCTATCAGTTTATCATGTTCCAGTATATTAAAATTAATCTCACTGTATTTGTCAAGCTGCATACCGTTTTCCATATTATCACGCCCTTTCGGTTAAGGTGTGTTTGAAAATTCCTAAAAACGCGAAATTTCGAATGAAACCGCCGCAATGATGGCCGAGCTTGCTCGATGCTTCGCGCTGCGTCGAGGAAGCTCGGCTATCGGAATCTAGTTTTCAAACACGTCCTAGAGATAAACTCTAAAACGTGCAGGCTATAAGGCCGCCGTTATAAAAATAGTTTAAATACCTGCTGCTGACGCCGCGCGGACAAAGTTCCCCGCCTGTATACATAAAATGATAGGGCGTGCTGCCAAGCAGCGTGACAATTTCCTTCATTTCGTCATAAAGGTTAAGCTCTAGCAATATGCTCCTAAGCACACAGGAAAAAATGAGTATGCCGGTTGTGTCGGGCGACACGATGTCCTTCGCCACAGACAGCACCGAGTTTACCAAATTTTTGTGGCCAATGTCGTAAATAACCAGCGAACTGCCTTCCGGCACTTTTGTGGAAAACACCGCGTAGCCCTCGTCCGTTATCTTATGCATGACGCGCAGCAGGCTTTCGTTCCCGTCATGATAGTCTATCATAAACGGTACCGGCATGACGGCGAATTTTTTTATAAGCGGGACCGGCATACCTATGTTTTGCAGATAATGTTCAAACACCTTATCATTGACGCATTTTATCACATTACCTTCCGATTCCGTAACTACTCCGCGGCTGTAATAAAGCTCGTCAGTACCTACAAATTTGTTGACAAAAAACCGCGGCTTAACGTCGCCCCACATAAGCGCCAGCACCGCCCCGCCGCGGACAGCCGTACCGTTATGTATCATACAATCGTTAAGGCTGTCGGTTACATCGTTGGCCGCGCCGCCGCCAAACACAGGCACGTCTCCGCATATCCGGTTCAAAACCTCCAAAATAACGGAAGCGTCCAATATATACAAAAAAGGTAAAAACGCCAGGATAAACACGGGCTTTTCCGCCCTGCCGCAAAGCGCGCGGCTGTACGCGTCACTTAACACCTCGTCGATATTTTCGACGGTAAGCGGTTCTGTAGCCGCAGTGGAAAAAACCACGTCGTCGCTTGTTAAAACAGATAAAGCCATTACATCCTTTTCATAATCCATGCCGTTGACCGCGCACCCAAAGGTGGTACAACCCAGCACCTCGAAGGGCAGACGCTGGCACAGGCCCGCAATCGCGCCAGACTCCACAAATTCATGCCCGCATGATATTATGCCTATGGTGTTCTTTTTCAACATCGCCATATCCAACTGCTTTAAAATATTGCCGGAAAAATCGTCGGCATACGCATCCGTGGCATAGGCGTTAAGCATATTAATCATGGCCTATAAGCCTCCCTCATCCTCTAGCAGCGACTTTACCGCCTCAACAGTCTTGTCTACTACCTCGTTTATTACAGAAATTTGCGGCGTGGCGTCCACACGCTCCTTAAACTGGGTTTCCAGTTTTTCCGCAAGGCTGTAAAGTTCGTCCAGCCCCAAGTTAGCGGACACGCCCTTAAGCGCGGTTACCGTCTGGTTTATTTTTATAAAGCTGCCCGCCTTTATGCCGGTTATCAACTCGTCCGCCATTTGCCTGCCGGAAAATGTTTTAAGCAGCGCGGCGTATAGCCGCTTATTGTTCATCAGCCGGTCCAACCCCTTTTTCACGTCTATAAACGGTATATACCGGCTGTAATCGCTGGTTTTTAACTTTTTTTCCGCCGCCGTCTCTTGGTCCGGCTCCAAGGGGCGGGAGAGGGCTGTTTCCCGCGCCGTGTCCGCCTTTGTACCCTTCGCGCGCTCTGACGCGGCGGTATGCGCGGCTATGACTTTAATCGTAAAATAGAAGCTGGAACCTTTACCCAATTCTGAAACTATTCTTATTTCCCCGCCCATAAGCTCGACTATACGCCGCGATATGGCCAGGCCGAGACCAGCGCCGCCATACTTGCGCGCGATTCCGCCGTCGCCCTGTTCAAAGGCGCTGAATATTTTCTCCTGGTTCTCCAGAGACATGCCTACGCCATTATCCGATACTATAATCTGTATTACATTCTCCAGACCCTCACCTGTAAGCTTTTCGGATATTTTTTCCGCGCTTAGGCTGATTGTGCCGCCTTCGTCCGTGAACTTTACCGCGTTGGTAAGCATATTCATTATTACCTGCGAAAGCCGCTCCTCGTCGCATACTACACGGAAGGGAAGGTCCGGCTGTATATTCACGCGGAAAACCTGTTTTTTTTCATCTGTCCTGACCTTTATTGTGCGGGTAAGGTAGGCGAACATTTTCGGCAGGTCGAACTCGCGCATGGCCAGGTTGAACTCGTTCATCTCAATACGGGACATATCAAATATATCGTCAATTATGGCCATAAGGTGCGCCGACGCGTCCTCAATGCAGCCAAGACATTGCTTTATTTTCTCGCCGTCCGTGGTATTCTTCGCTATGCCGGTCATGCCTGTTATGGCGTTAAGGGGCGTGCGCATTTCATGGCTCATGCGCGATAAGAACTCTATTTTCGCGTTGCCGGCCTTAAAGGCGGCTTCCCGCGCGGCGGCCAATTCCCGCCGCAGGTTTGCCCGCTCGCTTACCGCGCTGGCCAGCAGTGCCGCCGCCAAGGCCGCCATTTGGATATCGCCCGCGCCCCAGACATATGGCGCTTTGCAGCGCTCGAAACTCAGGACGCCCCACAAGTCGCCTTCCACAAACACCGGCACAGTCAGGAACGCCGTTATGCCCAGCTCGCTGAAACTTAAATATTCCGGCGAGGCGGTTGTACTGTTTACAGGATACGGGGCGCAGCTGTTCGACATAAAGGCTTCATACAAGGGAGCGCCCGCTGTAAAAGGGATTCGGTCCGCCAGCATGAAAAAGTTTTGGCTCGCGTATTCGCACCACATGCTCCTGTATTCCAACACGCGCTGGGACTCCACGTTAATAAAAAGCACCAGCCTGTTTACACCCATAGCCTCCCCTGTCCGCTGCAAAATATCCTTGGCGGCCGCGTCCACGTTTTCTGCCGTAAAATCTGCGGGTTCGTATTTCAATATAATCATCTCCCACGAATATTAATCTTTAAAATTTATTTGTAAGTTTTTTATTAAATTCGCGTTTATGAGACAAAAGTGTATTATGGTTTATACTAAGCGTGTTTGAAAATTCCTTAGAACGCGAAATTTCAAATGAAACCGCTGCAATGATAGTCGAGCTTGCTCGACGCTTCGCGCTGCAATCCAGTTTTCAAACACGTCCTAAGGCACGAAAAAAAATGCACTTTTCGCGCCGGTTGTTGGTTGCTCACACACGAAAACACTGAAAAATTTTTAGCGATACCTCGGGCGAAACCCGACAAAGATGTTTTCGTGTGTAAACATAACTATTCGGATTTAAATGTCATCATAAATATTTTAGTATTGTATAATTGTATAATAGAATGATAACACAACTTGTCAATATCTTCAAGCGTTAATGCCCAGTTTATTCACAAATTTGAAAATTATATTTCCGCAGGATTTCCCTGCCGGTGCGCAGGCTCGTCTCGCTGTCCAGTTCCACGCGCAGCACGCCGCCTTCGTACTCCCTGCTGTTTGCCACGCCTATGTTCTTTATATTCAGGCCGCCGGCGCACAGCAGCGTAGCCACCACCGCGATTATGCCGGGCTTGTCCTCCACGTCGATTTTTATTTCGTAAATTCTTTCCGGCTGTGTAACAGTTTGAAAGCTGTCGCGGTATTCCTTGGCGGCTTTAAAAAATTCCTCCGCGCGGCCGGTGTTCAAAAACTCTTCCGCGCAAGCCAGCTGGTCCTTTAAACGCGACAGTATCTTCAAAATTTCCCCGCGGTTGTCTACGCAGATTTCATTCCACATAGCGGGGTCGGAGGAAGCGATACGGGTTATGTCCTTAAAGCCCCCGGCGGCAAGGCGCCTCATGATGTCACTGTCCTCCGAGCCGCGCACCAGGTTGACCAGCATAGCCGCCACTATGTGCGGGGCATGGCTTATGGCCGCCACCGCCCGGTCGTGGGTTTCCGGCGGCATTATCATGGGTATGGCGCCAAGTGCGGATACAACGCGCGTCAGCTTGTTAAGGCTTTCCGGCCTGGTTTGCCGCGTGGGTGTCAGAATATAATAGGCGTTTTCGAACAAATAAGGCCGCGCGGCCATATAGCCTGTTTTTTCCGAGCCTGCCATCGGGTGGCCGCCTACGTACCTGGACGCCGCCTCGGAGGGTATCCCGGCCATAATAGACAGTTTTGTGCTGCACACGTCCGTGAGGACACAATCCTGTTTTGTAACAGGCAGCAGTCTTTCCACAAGGCCGGGAATTGTCCTAACGCTAGTGCACAAAAAAATTACGTCGCAAGGGGCGAAAGTTTCGTCAATATTCTCCGCCGCCTGGTCTATGGCGCCATCCCGCAGGGCCGCCCGCACAGCTTCCCGGGATGTGTCGCGTCCGATTATTTTGCCCGCGCCGCATTTGGCGCGCAGCCCCTGGGCAAGTGAGCCGCCTATAAGCCCAAGCCCGACTATGCCCGCGATAAAATTTTCCATAACAAACAACCTTCCTGAAAATTTATAAAGGATTAATTAAGCTCATGCAGAATATACAATATAACTATATCTTTGTCAGGAGGCACAGCAATGAAAATTTATTCGGCGAACGCAATAAGAAACATAGCGGTACTTGGTCACAGCGGGTGCGGTAAGACTACGCTGGTAGAGGCGGCGCTGCACGCCGCAGGAATAACGACGCGCATGGGCAGGGTAGACGACGGCAACACGGTAAGCGACTACGAAGCGGAGGAAATACGCCGCAAGGTATCCATAAACGCCGCCATGATACCCATCGAATGGCTGGATAATAAAATTAATTTTATAGACACGCCGGGATATTTCGACTTTGTGGGTGAGGTAAAGGAGGCGCTGTCAGCGGCCGATATAGCGCTTATAGTGATTTCGGCCAAGTCCGGCGTAGAGGTTGGCACGGAAAAAGCCTGGGAATACGCGGACAAACTTAGGCTGCCGAAGATAATTTTTGTAAACGGCATGGACGACGAGAACGCGGATTTGGATAAAGTCATAGAAGAACTAAATGAAAAATTCGGCAAGAGCATTGCGCCGCTGCAGGTGCCTTTCAAGGAAGACGGCAAGTTTGCCGGTTTTGTAAACGCGGTAAAGCTGGAAGGGCGCAGGCTGGTGGACGGCAAGCGCCAAGCCTGCGAGATACCGGAGCATATGCGTGATTACGCGAAGGAGATTCATTCCAGGCTGGAGGAAGCCGTAGCGGAAACCGACGACGCGCTGATGGACAAATTCTTTAACGAGGAGCCGTTTACGGTGGAGGAAATAGAGAACGGCATACGCGACGGCATAAAGAGCGGGGTAGTTACGCCGCTGTTTTGCGGCGCGGCGGCCCAAGGTACGGACGACGTGCTGTTTCTTATGAATTCCATAGTAATGCTGGCGCCGCCGGCCTCGGAAATGCGGCCGCACATGTCCGCCAGTCTGTCCGGCAAGGCCGGTTCCGGCGAGCTTGAGGTAGCCTGTGAGGAGGACGCGCCTGTCTCCGCCTTTGTGTTTAAGACAATTGCGGACCCGTATGTAGGGCGGCTTAGTATTTTCAGGGTTTACTCCGGGGTATTAAAGAAGGACTTGCAGCTGTTTAACCCGCGCGCCGACGCCACTGAAAAAGTCAGCCACCTCTACGTGCTGCGCGGCAAGGAACAGATTGAGGTGCCGGAACTGCGGGCGGGCGACATAGGGGCCATTGCCAAGCTGCAGAACGCGGCTACCCAGGACACGCTATGCGCCAAGGAACGTCCGGTTGTGTTCGCGCCCATAGTTTTCCCAGAGTCCCTGATGTCAATGGCGATTGTGCCCAGGGGCAAGGGCGACGAGGACAAGATAGGCCAGGCGCTTTCCAAGCTGCTGGAAGAAGACAAAACCCTGCGTTTTGAGGTGGACCCCGAAACAAAGCAATCCATTGTGTCGGGGATTGGGGATAACCAGCTGGACGTGCTTGTGAACAAACTCAGGACCAAGTACAAACTTGAAGCGGACCTGCTTACGCCCATAGTGCCCTACCGCGAGATGATAAAGGCCAAGGTGCGCGTACAGGGCAAGTACAAGAAACAATCCGGCGGGCACGGGCAGTACGGCGACGTGCACATGGAGTTCGAACCCTCCAATGACTTGGCCACGCCCTATGTATTTGAGGAGAAGATTTTCGGCGGCGCGGTGCCGCGTCAGTACTTCCCGGCTGTTGAAAAGGGCATACAGGAGTGCGTAAAGGCCGGGCCGCTGGCCGCGTACCCGGTTGTGGGCATCAAGGCCACCTTGGTGGACGGGTCGTACCACGCGGTGGATTCCTCTGAAATGGCGTTTAAAATGGCGACCACGCTGGCGTTTAAAGACGGTTTCATGAAGGCCAAGCCCACGCTGCTGGAGCCTATTGCCAAGGTGTGCGTATTTGTGCCCGACGACTATACCGGGGACATCATGGGCGATTTGAACAAGCGCAGGGGCCGCATTTTAGGCATGGACAAGGAGGACGGCAAGCAAAAGATTTCCGCCGAGGCGCCCATGGCCGAAATGTTTAAATATTCCACCGACTTGCGCTCCATGACCCAGGGCCGCGGAGAGTTTACCATGAGTTTCGACCGCTACGAGGAAGCGCCAATGGAAGTCCAGCAAAAGGTTATTGAGGCCAGGAAGAAAGAACTGGAGAAGCAGAAAGAGTAGATTAAAAAGCGAAAACCTTGGGAAAGGTCAAAAGATTAAAACCAACGGACAGTTTACCGTTAGGGGCTCTGCCTCACAGGTGCGAACTTAAGGCTTGGGAAAGGTCAAAAGATTAAAACCAACGGACAGTTCACCGTTAGGGGCTCTGCCCCAAACCCCGCTGGGGATTTCATCCCCAAACCCCTTCTTAAGGGCGGCGAGTGCGATAGTCGAGCTTGCTCAACGTAAAAGGGACTGGTTATTTTTTCTTAAGTTCGCGCCTATGGGCAAGAGCCCTCAAGTTTTAAGGTTTTGACCTCTGAATAGACATGTGTTTGTCCT
>JAISYE010000178.1 GCA_031297485.1 Clostridiales bacterium | reverse complement strand
CGCTTGGAGGTCAGAAACAGAATATGCGCGTCGGTCTTTTCGCGTATCTCGTCGCAAAAGTCCGCGCCGTCGCCGTCCGGAAGCACCACGTCAAGCAAAATTACGTCGGCGTTATACGCTGCAATGACGCGTTAGCGCGCAAAATTCAGCCTGTGGGCGAACCGTACAGCAGCTTAATCACATCAAGTGTCCGCTCGCCTTCGGCATGGTCGTACTCATAACCGAGCGCGTCCGCAACCTTGGCGGCTATTTCAGGGAACAGGGACGTCAGTCTCCCGAGCGCCGCGAGTATTTCGTCTTTGTCAGCATGCGGGTAGCTCTTGAGTAACGCGTCGTAAAACTCCGCGTCAACATACATACCAATATCTGTATTGTGTTTGCCGATGTTGACGGTATATCCTGTTTTCGCGCCCGCAAGCCAGGAGAGCATCTTCTTGAACTCCGGCCGGACGCACTCGTTTAATACTTCCAACGCATGGATAACCTGTCCGCGCGCTAATGCTTTGAACACATATGGCACAGTCCACCAGAATTCATTGCAGCAAGCGCGAAAGCGCTCGGCACTCGGGCGCTGGACCCAGTAATCGCAATCGCTTGGCGCGGGCAAATCCCCGAACATACCATCCTTGTCGAGCAGCACGAGCGTTGCGCTCTCACAAGGCACACGCCGCAAGAAATCTATGGAATTGAATGTCAAATCTATCCGGCTTCCATCGGTGAATTGCATCAGGTACGCGTAAACGTCCGAATTGCTGGCTTTTGGGACCGGAACGTCCGGTAATGTGCCCGCAATCCTGGGCAGGTCGTCATTCTTGTCGGGCTCTTGCAGTATCGCTATTTCACCGAACTGGGCGGCAAATTCCAATCCGCGCTTGATATACGGCGCGTTCGCCCGTGTTACAAACACAATGTCAAGGTCGCTGAATTCGTCTTTAAGCGCGTTCGGATTTGCTCCGCTGCCTTCCCGCAGCACGGCGCGGATGTTGCCGTCACGCCGCGCGAAGTCGAGCAGCGTTTGCGTCAGCTCAGCATTGGAGCGTTTGGAAAGGCGCCTCTCAATGGGTTTGAGTTTCATAACATTTCCTCCATTAGCTTGTTGTTGTCGCGGATATGGAATCGTATTGAAAACATCTCCGGAGTTATGTCGAATTCCGGTTCGGGCAAGCCGTCAGCCTTGCAGCCGCTTTTCATTTTCTCAATACCGCGGCCCCAGGCTTCAATCTGCCCCGAACGGAAGAACGCGTTCGCGATAACCGGGTTATGCGGATTAGACCGCCCTGTCAGCAACAGAGCCTCGCCTGCCGTATTCGCGGGCAGGCTGCAGGAATTGTAGATTATAACCTGGTCGTCAAAAATTTTTATATGGATGGGATTGCCTGTGCTGTAATCGCGGTGGACAACAGCGTTAAGCACGGCTTCCCGCAGAACGCCGCGAGGCATGGGGTAATTGTCCACACGCTGTATCCCCTCGTAGTGGATCAGCCCCTTGAAATATTTCATATAAATGGTGTCCATCACGCGGTCGGCAATGCTAATGAGAGGCCCGCCTATTTCGTCTTGGTAGAGCAATTCCGCGTCGTTCTTAAAATAACCGATTTTCACATACGAGCCGAGACACCATTGTTCAGGGTCCTGGTGGAACAGCAGCAGCGCGGCTTTCAGCAGATACCTGCCCTCGATTAATTTAAGCGCTTGCAGCAGTTCTTCGTCACTGCCCGCGACATCATCCGGCGTGAGCCTTTTACTGGTTATTGCTTTTTTCCTGAACATCTCAAAGGAATCGTGATAAAAATCTTTTGCTTTAACATGGGGCACAGGGGAAGAATCCCAAGTCCGCCCGTACTTGCGGAGTATAAGCTCGTCCAGCGCGTAACCTGTAAGTTCCTGATTTGTGCCGCCGGAACGGTAATAGTACTTGCCGCGGTAACTGATGGCGTTCGAGTGGGCGCTGACATTAATTACAATATATTCGCGTCCATTTTCGACGCATAAATTCACGTCAGCGATGATGCCCAGAGCCGCCCGTATTTTATTCGGCAGTTCCTCAAGCAGCTTCTTCGCGCCGCTAAGCCCGATGACCTCGCCGCTGTCGCCGCGCCCGATTTCCAAACAGCCGCCCTGGGCGTTGGCAAAACCGCAAATCCATTTCAAATAGTCGTCGAGCCAGGTTTCTTTCCATTCTATATTTTGATTTTTCATGGTTAGTTCTCCTGAATAAAAATTTTTACAGCCGGATATTAGCCTTAGGACGTGTTTGAAATTAGATTTCAGCGCGAAGCGTCGAGCAAGCTCGACTATCATTGCGGCGGTTTCATTCGAAATCCCGCGCTCTAAGGAATTTTCAAACACGCCTTAGGGGGGAGAACGTTGCTGTACAACAGTCAGTTATACCATTATTATCAAATTGGAACTGCCGGACCTGTTATAATCATGTATTCCATAGCAATAACAGAGATATACATGTATTTACAGTTTTATGAGCTGTCCGGCTTGATATTGGGGTTTTGCCGCCGCAGGCAAGCCCCCTCGGGTAAGGCAGCCGCCGCGTTTCTATTTTCCGCGGGCCTGTCTGCCGTGTACATTTTTACGGCGCTGGTGGCACCGAAAATCATAAACGCGTACTTGCCGCTCTGCGCCGCTTTATTTCCGGGGTATGTCATTCTTATTATTTTTTTAATCCTGCGCTTTGCGCTAAAGACGCGCTCCGAGGATTGCGCGGCTTATATTATCAGGTTCTACGGCGCCGTATGCATTATGCAAATATTTTTATGGGCTCTGGAAAGCGGGTTAAGCGCCTTATTCAACCGGGCGGGCGCGGGCGCTGTTGGTTTCGTGTTATCCGACGCCATATCCAAAGCGCTTTGTATCACGATTTTTTACGTTTCCGGGTTTGTTTTCAAACGGACGCGTATGTACCGCCGAGGCATCAGGGAAGTAATAGTAACGAGGGAATGGCATACCATTTTTGGCAATTTACTGCCGATTGGCCTGCTGTACTGTTCGGCTGTGCTGCTGCTGTCTGCGGACGCGTTTATAAACCGCGAGACTGGGGGTATTTTCTTTTTTGTGATGAATATGCTCTTTTCCTGGCTTAGCCTTAACCTTAACTCAAAGTCTTACTACAAGAGATTAAGCGCGGAAAAGGGCAGTCAGATGGAATTGCTGCTGAGTTCCTACGACGATATCCGCAAATTTCAGCACGACATAACCAACATGCTGCAGGTTTACGAGGGGTATATCGGCTTGGAAGATTTTAAGTCGCTTAAAGAATATCATACCCGACTTTTCGGCATGGGGCAGTCGAACAGTTCGGTCATGCACATAAGCGGGAAATTTAATGAAAACCCCGCGTTTTATTCTGTGCTGATTTCCAAGATACGGATGGCGCGGAACGCCGGAGTGCGCGTACACGCCTCCTGCGCCGCCGACTTGTCGCGGCTGAGCGTACATCCCATTGACATTTCAAGGATAATGGGGATTTTACTGGATAACGCGATTTACGAGGCCGAGCTGTCCGAGGCGAAAGAAGTTGACATAAGCACTGCCCAAGGCGCTGATAACGTACTGAAAATTTCCGTGCGCAACCCCACCTGCGGCTATGTGGACGTGAACAAGATTATCCTGGAGGGCTACTCGACCAAGAACGGCCACATGGGAGTGGGTCTGGCCGAGGTTATGGACATCGCGGACAAGTCCTCGGACCTTGCGTTCGACATGAAATACGCCGACAACATGATGACCGTTATTCTCTCAAGCCCCGCGGACGACGCCCGCTCTGAAAATTTTAACGCCTTGAAAGTTTTTTCGGCTTAACAACAGTTTTGAAAGAGTCCAACAAGCAAGGTCTTGGGGCAGAACAGCCGCGCGCGAACTTAAGGGCTGGGGAAGGTCAAAAGATTAAGACCTTGTAGCCCCCCCCCATACGCACGAACTTAAGGGCTTATCCCTGAATAAAGCGGAATGGCTTAAATACTGGATTTGCTAAAATGCAGAAATGGCGCAAAATCAGTATTCTTGCCTATTAAGGGATAGGCTCTAAGATCTTGGGGAAGGTCAAAAGATTAAGACCAACGGACAGCTCATCGTTAGGGGTCTAACGATGGTCTGTTCGTCGGCCCCAAACCCGCTGGGGATTTCATCCCCGATAGTCGAGCAAGCTGGACGCGGACCCCTTCTTAAGGGCGGCAAGCGCAGCGCTCTTATGCGGGACGCGCTTTACAACAGAGCGGCAAGTACAGCGCTCTTATGCGGGACGCGCTTTACAACAGAGCGGCGAGTACAGCTTTCTTATGCGGGACGCGCTTTACAATTATACGTTCAGGGAAACCTCATAGGGAACAAGGCTGCCTTCGGGAAAGAGACGCGCGGCCTGCTCCATCAGCGGTCCGCCCATTCCCTCAGCGGGGAACATCAAAAGGCTTCGTCTTTTGATGTTCCCGGGCTGATTTCATATGGCTATCGGCTCATTTCCCGCAGTTCCGCTTCCTCCAATTCATACCGTTCTTCCCAAAGTTTATCAGCCGCCGGCGCCCAATTCTCAGCCGCGCCCGCTGTTTTGGCGCAAAGGTCGTCCACATTCTCCGGGGCTTCCAGGTCGGTGCTGCGGGCTCCGCTTTCTTTTACCATGCGTTTAAGCGCGCTGGGGTTATCTAAAAGAGGGCAGGGACGCAGATGGTTATGGTTGAAGGGCGCGCCCTTGCGGTACGCCATGAACAGCGGCGACTGCAAAGCCGAAAGCAGGGTTACCTCATGGATGTTCACGTTGGAATAGTGAATAAAGGCGCAAGGCTCCACCTCGCCCGCCGCGTTAATATGCAGATAACGCCGTCCGCCGGCAATACAGCCTTCGGTATATTCGCCGTCGTTCCAAAAGTCCATGGTGAAAATGGGCTTGGTATCACGGATTTCGCGTACGCGTTTATACATCCACGCGCGCTGCTCCGCCGTGGCGAGCAGCTCCGGCTTCGCGTTTCTGCCCACCGGCATATAAGTAAAGTTCCAGGCGAAACGGCAGCCGCGCGCTATCATATCATCCACAAATTCATCGCTGCCCACACTCTCGGTATTGTAACGGTGATAGCAGGTGGAGTAGCCGAACAGCAAGCGGCGCTCCTTCATGCGCTCCATTGCCGCGATAACCTGCCGGTATGTGCCTTTCCCGCGCCGCATGTCGGTGGACGCCTCGTCGCCCTCAATGGAAAAGGCCAGGGCAAAATTGCCCGCGTCCAGCAGCTCCCCGCAAAAATCTTCGTCAACCATGGTTCCGTTTGTAAACGCGAAGAAGTAACAGTCCGCATGCGCTTTGCAGAGACGGATAATATCCGCTTTTCTCACAAGGGGCTCCCCGCCGGAAAAAATGTAGAAATGCACCCCCAGTTCTTTCCCTTGGCGCACAATGGAATCAAGCGTTTCGTAGGACAGGTTGTTTTTCCCGCCGTACTCCGCGGCCCAGCACCCCACGCATCGCAGGTTGCAGGCGCTGGTTGGGTCCATGAGAATAGCCCATGGAATGTTGCAATTGTATTTTTCCTCGGCCTCTTTATTTCTGGCGCTGCCCTCCAAGGAGGCGTTGATTATGAAACATTCCACCATTTTGCGAATAAGGCGGGCGTCCACTTCCTCAAACAGCCGCTCGGCAAATCCGCGCCAAACACTGTCCGGGTCCAGCAGCAGCTCGCGGAATAGCGCAATATGCCGCTTATACTGCCTGCTCCGGTCTATCTTTTCCGCTAGGCTCAGCATGGCGGGCAGCCGTTTTATCGGCTCCTGCGCAATATATCTAAGCAGCAGGGAAGCCGACCTTCTTTGAACCTTGTTCACAATAATACCTTCCTTTCATACTGATGGGTTCGACGTTGTACCCCCCCCCCCTGTTCCTGTTGCTAGGTCTGCCCCTCCTTTCACGTCTATTATTATGTCCTGCCCTACGTAATTCCCCGCGTACAGCGACTCCAGCGAATTGAGATACGCCTTGTGCATCTCCTCGTCATTCATGCCGGATATCGCTTTGTAATCGTCGTAAAACACGGCGAAATTAACCATTGGCAGCAGAGAAAAAAAGAACTTGCGGAATATAGCCGGCTTGGAATAGCTGATATCCGGGTCGGCGTTATAAACCGCCACATAAAACGGATTTTTTTTATTGCTTTCACTTAAAGTGAAAAAACGGAACAAAGCGTCGTGCTGTTCCCCGCTGCGAAGGGCCTCGGCCAGCACGATGCGTAAAACGCCGCGTCTGTCCAGAAAATGCCGCATCGCGTCCCGATAATACTCATACAGCATTTTTTTGAATTCCCGCAGATCGTCCATGGTTGTAAAACGCATCCGGTCAGGCAGAATATCCAGCCGGCCTTCCTCTATGAGCCGGGTTATGCTCTTTTGGATAAAGCCGATACCCATATCCACGATTTCATCAAAAAAATTATCAAGAATACAGTCTAAAACAGACTGCTTGCTTGGAAAGTAGTAGTATATCAGCGCTTTGTTCACACCGGCGCTTTGGGCGATTTCATTCATTTTAGCGCCTTCGTACCCCTTGTCAGAAAACAACCTCGTGGCTGCCTTTAAAATTTGTTCCTTAACATCGCCGTTTGGTTTTTCCATCAAAACGCCCCCTTGCAATAATCGCAACCGTTGTTTACTTACCGGTTGGTAAACTTATTATATGCAGAAATTATTCTCCTGTCAAGGGGGTACGCTAAAAAAATATGTGTCTATTCAGAGTTGCAAGGCTTATACTTATTTGAGTGCGCGGAGCGCAAGAAGGGGTCTGAGTCGAGCTTGCTCGACTCAGCGGGGTTTGGGGCAGAGCCCCAAGGTTTTAAGTCTTAGTCCTTAGTCCTTAGGTTTCAGGTTTCCAAACATGTCCATGTCCATGTCCTAGCCCTGTCCTACGCTGGCGATTTCCCCTGGGGCCTCACGCGGGGCCTTTTTGCCGTACAGGGATATTGTAAGGGCGTAGTTGTCGTAGTCCGCCATTAAGTATAGCGCGTCGTCCGTGTTGTTTTCAAATTTAAAATCCACATTTGGGTAGCTTACCGTTGCGTCGCGGCCGCGCGGAACGTAGTTAACCTGAGAGGAGTGGGGCCAGCGTTCCACAACTTTAAGTCCCGCTTCCAAAACACTGTTGTACATAGTGCTGGAAACCTGGCAAATACCACCGCCATAGCCCTGCGCTGCCTTGCCGTTTACCAGAATCCCAGCTATTTTATAGCCTTTTTCCGCGTTGGCGTTTCCTATAATACCCAGATAGGAGAATACCTCCCCAGAGCTCACCGTTGTGCCGCTAAGGGTTTCGCAGGCCAGACGGATGTTCGCGTTGCGGTTAGCCACGTTGGTGGTATACGTGGTGTACGTGCCCAGTAAACCATAGGATTCCCCCAGTTTCGCCACGTCAGTATACTCAAGAGGTTCCAGCCGTATGAGCGCGTCCGTCATGCCGTGGGCCTGTTTCTCCAAAGCCTTAATCAGCTCGGCCTTAAGCGCCTCCAGGTCTATAGTCACGCCGGTAAAATCAGGATGGAAAATAAACTCGCGGGTTTCAAAGTCGAACTTGGGCACAATACCAGAGGGCGGGCAGCCGACGAAATCTTCATATATTTCCGCGATTATCCTGTCCAGCTTCGCTTCGTCATATGTAAACCCAAAAATATCGTGCCGTGTCTCCAATTTTTTCCCATCAGGATGTGCCTGCCCTGCTATAAGCGCGGACAAAACCTCCGCCGCGTCGCTGTCCCAATTAATATCCTCCGCGATTATTCCGTAGGTGCGGTCGTCAATTTCAACGGTTACGGAAAAATCCCTCTTGCGCTGCTCCACGTTCTTTTTTAAAATTTCCAGGGCATCATAATAGCTCATTTCGCCTAACTCTAAGCCGTCGGGAACCAGCAGACCCGACGAAGGCTCGCCCGCCATGACCCGCGGCGCGGCGGCCAGCCAGAAGCAGGCCAAGAGCAAGTTAAACGCGAAAAGTAACCCTCTCTTAATATAGGCACGCTTCCCATGTATCAAGTTCATAAATTAACCTCCTCTGCCAGCAAGGGCATAATAACTTTACATTTTCTTAAAAATATCATATTACAACACACTTTGCTTGTCAATATCTTCTGTATTATTCTTAGGAAATTAGGTCCTTGTAAGAATTCCAGAATGATATGGCGCGATACTTCTCTATAGTATCCGGAAATGGTTCGACAAAATGGGTAAGTAAGCGCACCTAAACGCTAGATTTTTACTCTCGCATTTTTTATGAATTTATTTTATACTATGCTTTATAGGGTGCATATCTCGAATGGGGGCGATTTTTATGGAGAATACGCAGCAGGTGCCGCAGGCGCCGCAGGTGGCGTCCCACCCGCAGGTGGCGTCCCACCCGCAGACGGCGTCCCGTCCGCAGACGGCGTCCCGTCCGCAGACGGCGTCCCGTCCGCCGCACGACATAGAGGCTGAACAGGCTGTGCTGTCCTGTATGCTGTTTGACCGCGAGTCTGTGGCGGAGGCCTGCGAGCGGCTGCGGGGGGAAGATTTTTACCGGGCGGACCACGCGGCCATATACGAGGCGATGACCGACCTTTTCACACAAGGCGCGCCTGTGGATGTGGTAACGCTTAAGAACAAGCTGGCGGAAAAGGGCGCGCTGGACATGGTGGGCGGCATGGAGGCGGTGTCCATACTGGCGGGCGGGTTCTATACAGCCGCCAACGTAGGGTACTATATAAAAATAATAGAGGAAAAGTCGCTGCTGCGCAAGCTGATAAAAATCGGGGCGGAGATAACCAACCGCGGTTACAATGCGGCTGAGCCGGTGGAGGTAATACTGGACGACGCGGAAAAGGGCATATTCAACATAATCCAGAGCCGTACAAGCGGAGATTTTGCCCATGTGCACGAGGTATTGTCCAACACAGTTGACAAAATAGAGCAGGTGTATGTCAACAAGGCGAGCGTAACCGGGCTGGCCACTAGTTTTACGGATTTTGACTACATGACTGCGGGCCTGCAAAAATCCAACCTTATTTTAATAGCTTCGCGCCCGGCTATGGGCAAGTCGGCGTTCGCGCTTAACATAGCCCAAAACGCTGCCCTTAGCCAGCGTGTGCCCACGGTAATATTCAGCTTGGAGATGTCTAACGAGGAATATGTAGAACGCTTGCTTTGCGCCGAGGCCAGCATCGACTCGCACAAGCTGCGCACAGGCGAACTGTATGACAGCGATTTCGCCAAAATAGTTGACGCTATGGAGCCTATAGCCCAAGCGCCGCTGTATTTTTACAAATCCTCCACCCTGTCTATAACCGAGTTGCGGGCCAAGTGCCGCAAACTTAAGCTGGAGAAGGACATTGGGCTGATAATTATTGATTATTTACAGCTTATGACAGGCAGCGGGCGCAAGGAGCAGAACCGTCAGCAGGAAGTTTCGGAAATATCCAGGGGCCTTAAGGCGCTGGCCCGGGAGTTGGACGTGCCTGTGCTGGCCCTGGCCCAGGTAACTCGCGGAAGCGAGACGCGCGCGGACCACCGGCCGATGCTTTCCGACCTGCGGGAGTCCGGCGCTATAGAGCAGGACGCGGATGTGGTGGTGTTCCTGTATCGTGACGAATACTACCACCCCGACACAGACAAGAAGGGCGTGACCGAGCTTATAATAGCGAAGCAGCGCAGCGGCCCCACTGGCACGGTAGAATTATTATGGCATGGGAAGTACACAAAATTTGTAAACTTGGACAGCCAGAACGGTAAAAGATAAAGGAGGAGCTTATGGAGGAGCTTGTTACGTACAAACAATTTATTGATAAGCTGCGGAACGGTTTGGGGACTGTATTCGGCGAAGAATTCTCCACTGATTTGATGAAGGTAAACAAGTCGGACGACTATGTTCTAGACGCCGTAGTAATATCAAAGAACTATCCGGATGACGCGGACGCGCCCGACAGCCCCCACACAGTAGAGGCGCTAAGCGTAAACCTGTACACAGAGGAGCTGTACGCGGAATATAAGGCCGGGGCCGCTTTCGGCGACATCATGTTCCGCGCTGTTTCCTCCGTAGAGAACAGCTTTGGGTTAGCCGACTGGACAAAGGCTGTGGTTAAGAATCTGTTCTCCTTTGAGAAAATAAAGGCCCAGCTGATAATACGTGGTATTTCCTATGACGGCAACAAACTGCTGCTGACCAGGCACGTATACAGGCGGCTGGCGGACATAGCCTTTGTGTTGTACGCTATGGCGAATGACTCGGAACATTCCATGGCTTCGATAAAGGTTGGCAAGGAACTAGCGGAAGGCTGGGGAGTAGATTTGGAAAAGGTGCAGGACGACGCTCTTAAAAACACCAGTATTTTATTTCCGCCGAGGCTTATGGCTATTGAACACTTTATATTGCATCAGAAGGACGCGAAGAAAAACACATATAATTTTATGGACCCCCATTCAAATTTCAAGATGATGCGGAGTCTCACAGAAACCTATGTACTGACTAACGACCACCAAATAAACGGCGCTACAGCCTGCTTCTACCCGGGGGTACTGGAAAAACTGGCGCGGCTGTTCCGGTCGAATTTTTACATTGTTCCGACGAGCATACACGAGGTTATGCTGCACCCTGCCGGCGCCTTTACCATAGACGAAATGCGGAAAAAGGCCAAGGCCCAGCAGCCCCTGGTAACGCCTGACTCGTTTTTATCACACGCCGTGTTCCTTTACAACAAGGACAAGGGCACGCTTACCGCCAAGCTATAGGCGCCGGCTTAAGGAATTGGAAAGCAATGTCAACAGGTTAAGGCTTGGGAAGGTCAAAACCTAAGGCTTGGGAAGGTCAAAACCTAAGACCTTGGGGCTCTGCCCCAAACCCCGCTGGGGACTCGTCCCCAGACCCCTTCTTAAGGGCGGCGTGTGCGATAGCTTGCTCGGCGCAGGCCCCTTCTTAAGGGCGACGGGAAGGTCTTGGGAAGGTCAAAACGCTAAGGCCTTGGGGAAGGTCAAAACCATAAGACCTTGGGGCCTAACGATGGTTTGTTCGTTGGCCCCGATAGTCGAGCTTGCTCGACTAGCATTGCGGCGGTTTTATTCGCAATTCCGCGCTTTAAGGAATTTTCAAACACGCCTTAGGTCACGAATGGACACGAATAGTTTGTATTCGTGTTCATTCGTGTTCATTCGTGGTTTTTTTTCACCGCTGGGGGCTCTGTCCCATCGGAGTTAGGCTTGGGAAGGTCAAAACCTAAGACCAACAGACAGTTCACCGTTAGGGGCCTAACGATGGTTTGTTCGTTGGCCCCAAACCCCGCTGGGGACCTAACGATGGTTTGTTCGTTGGCCCCCGATAGCCGAGCTTGCTCGACGCAGACCCCTTCTTAAGGGCGGCTGGTACAGCGTTTTTGGTGCAGGTACAGCCCTTTCAATAGAACGGATTGTTTATTTTTTTCTTAAGTTCGCGCACATGAGGGCTTTGACCGTTACAGCGTAATATGCACCGGCGATAAATTCCAAATTTCCTCCGCGTATTGCTTTATGGTGCGGTCGCTGGAGAACTTGCCGCTTTTGGCCACGTTCATAATAGCCATGCGCGCCCAGCGCCCGCGGTCCTTATACGCCGCGTCAACCTTGGCCTGGGCTTCCGCGTAAGCTTCAAAATCCTTAAGCACAAAGTATTCGTCAGGCCGCGCACCGCCGTAACCGTTTAGCAGCGCATCGTACAGTTCACGGAACAAATTGTCGTCTCCGCCAGACAGGGTGCCGTTTATAAGCTCGGTCACAACCCCGCGGACACTGTGGCTCATGTTGCAGATATCCCAGGGGGAATAGGAATTATCCTGCACTAGTTTTATTACCTCGTCCGCCTTAAGGCCGAAAATAAAGATGTTTTCGTCTCCCACTTCGTCCAGCATTTCCACATTGGCTCCGTCCAGGGTGCCGATAGTCACGGCGCCGTTAAGCATGAACTTCATATTGCCTGTGCCGGAAGCCTCCTTGCCTGCCGTAGATATCTGCTCGCTGACATTGGCGGCTGGTACAAGTTTTTCAGCCAAGGACACGCCGTAGTTCTTAAGAAACAGTACTTTAATCCTGCCCTCTATGGACGGGTCGTTGTTAATAAGGTCGGCCACGCTGTTTATAAGTTTTATAATCAGCTTCGCCCGCCTGTAACTGGCCGCAGCCTTGGCGCTGAAAATAAAGGTGCGGGGCGTGATGTCCAGGCCGGGGTTTATGCGCAGCTTGTTGTAAAGGTCCAGGATATGCAGCACATTAAGGAGCTGGCGCTTGTATTCGTGCAGGCGCTTCGCCTGAATGTCCAGGATAGAATCCGGGTCAATAAGTACGCCCATGCGCGCGCGGACATAATTAGAAAGTTTCTCTTTGTTTGCACGCTTTACCTTCATGAATTTCTCTTGAAAAGCGGGTTCAGTGGAAAGCGGAACCAGCTTCGCAAGTTCTGAAAGGTCGGTTATCCATTTATCGCCGATGGCTTCCGTAATAAGGGCCGCCAGCAGGGGGTTGCAATGCATAAGCCAGCGCCGCTGAGTTATGCCATTGGTCTTGTTGTTGAATTTTTCCGGATATATGTCATAAAAATCCTTGAGTTCCTGCTTCTTAAGAATATTGGTGTGTATCGCGGCGACGCCGTTTACCGAGTGGCTGCCCACAATAGCCAAAAACGCCATGCGCACCTGGCCGTCCGCTATGACAGCCATGCGCCGGATCTTCTCAGGGTTGTTGCCGAACCGGGTAATAAGCAGGTCGCAGAACCGGCGGTTTATTTCCTCCACAATCATGTAAATGCGCGGCAGCAGCCGGCTGAAAAGCTCCACCGGCCATTTTTCCAGCGCTTCGGACATGATGGTATGGTTCGTGTAGGCGCACATCTTGCGCGTAACTTCCCAGGCCGTGTCCCAGGGCACGGAATACACGTCCACCATAAGCCGCATAAGCTCCGCCACGGCCACGGTCGGGTGGGTGTCGTTCAATTGCAGCTGAACTTTGTTGGGCAAGTCGTCGAACCGCACGTGGGACTTGACGTACCGGTCCAATATGCGCTGCAAGGTGGCTGATATAAAGAAATACTGCTGCTTAAGCCGCAATTCCTTGCCCACCATTTGGTCGTCCGCCGGGTACAGCACGTTGGAAATAGAGTTCGCCAAACCTTGTTCCGCTATGGACTTGGTATAGTCGCCCTGGTTAAATGACTGCAGGTCGAATTTATTCTTAGCCTCCGCGTTCCACAGCCGCAGCGTGTTTACCGTATTGTTTCCATAGCCCAGTATGGGATAATCGTAGGGAACCGCTACTACGGACTGAGTGTTTTGCAACATGAAGGTGTATTCGCCGTTCGGCTTCTTCCTGCTGACCACATTGCCGTAGAAATGCACTTCCTTGGCGTACTCGTCACGCTTTACGCCCCAGATATCCCCTTTTTCGAGCCAGGAGTCGGGGCGTTCCACCTGAAACCCGTCCACTATATCCTGCTCGAAGATGCCGTAATGATACCGTATCCCGCAACCATAGGCAGGGTACTCCATTGTGGAGAGCGAGTCCAAGAAACAGGCCGCCAGCCGCCCTAGGCCGCCGTTGCCCAGGCCGGGGTCGCGCTCCGCCTCCTCCAGAAAGTTATAGTCCAAATACAGTTCCTTCATGACCTCCATAACCTTATCGTACATGGTCAGGTTAATCACCATGTTACCCAGGAACCGCCCCATAAGGAACTCCATCGAAAGATAGTACACCAGCTTAACATCCCGCTTGTTATAGGTATCCTGGGTGGCTATCCACTTGTCTGTCACAATATCCCGTATTGTGAACGCAAACGCCTGGTAAATCTGCTCGTTTGAGGCTGTATCCAATGTCTTGCGGAACATTGTCTTTACGTTCTCAATTAAACGCTCCTTCAGGTCTTCCTTTGTTATTTCATTTAACGCGTCCATTACTCCAACCTCCATTTTTTCTTTCCCCCTGTTATATTATCATATGGCGGGAAATACTTCAATCCATATGTCGCGGCGCGGGTTGCGGCGGAACAGATATGTATAATAATAATCGGGCTTTTTGCCTTCATACTTGCGAACAAATACTTTCCCAAACGAGCCGCGGGCAAACTGTGCCGCCCGCCTTCATTAAATACGCGGCCCATTTGCGGGCCGCAGCCGTAAAAAATCTAACCCTTCGCAGTACAGCAAGCGGTATTAACTTGCCGTTTACGTAAACTCA
>JAISYE010000177.1 GCA_031297485.1 Clostridiales bacterium | reverse complement strand
AGATTAAAAGATTAAAAGATTAAGACCTTGGGGCTTGGGGCAGAGCCCCAAGGTCTTAGGTATAAATTGACATCAACGAAAAAGAGAACAGACCGCGCGTCAAAAACGCGCGGCCTGTTGCCTTACTCCCGCTTATAGGAGCTTTTAAGGGGCACGGTCCTGTTAAATACCATGCGGCCTTTAGTTGAAAGCTTTGAATCAAGGCAAAAATACCCGCTGCGCATAAACTGCAGCCTGTCCTCGGGCGCGGCTTCGGCCACAGACGGTTCCGCCAGGCAGTTTTCCATAACAGTCATGGAATTGGGGTTTTGGCGGTATCCGCCCGGAGCGCTGCCGTCGTCAAACACCAGCACGTCAAACAGCCTGGCCGTAACTGGCACCGCGCGCCTGGCCGACACCCAATGGATTGTGCCCTTCACCTTCCGTCCGGCAAACCCTGAACCGCTCCTGGTTTCCGGGTCGTAGGAACAGCGCAGTTCCGCAATATTGCCCGCGCCGTCCTTTATAACCTCGTCGCATTTTATAAAATACGCGCCTTTCAGCCGCACCTCCGGGGCCGGAACTCCCGGGCGCCCGGGCGTCAGACGGAAAAATTTCGCCGGGGCGTTCTCCATAAAGTCGTCCCGCTCAATATAAAGCTCGCGTGAAAAGGGTACCTGACGCTCGCCCATTTCAGCGTTTTCCGGATGATTCTCTATTGTGAGAAATTCTTCCTTATCCTCCGGATAATTCGTGATAACGACTTTCAGGGGGTCCAGCACAGCCATAACAACCCTGGCACGGGGCTTCAAATCCTCCCGGGCGGCGTATTCCAGCAGCGAATAATCCACAACGCTGTCGGCTTTTGACACACCCACGCTGTCCAAAAAGCCGCGCAGCGCCTCCGGCGTATAGCCTCGCCTCCGCAGGCCGGATATTGTCACCATGCGCGGGTCGTCCCAGCCGTCCACGTCGCCGTTTTCCACCATGGCGCGAAGATAACGCTTGCCCATTATGGTATTGGCGATGCGCAGCTTGGCGAATTCTATCTGGCGCGGCTTCACCTCAAAGTCCAGCTCGTTAATAAACCAGTCGTAAAGCGGGCGGTGGTCCTCAAACTCGATGGAACACAGGGAATGGGTTATCCTTTCTATGGCGTCCTCCAGCGGGTGAGCATAGTCGTACATGGGATACACACACCATTTGTCGCCGGTGTTGTGATGGGTGGCGTGGGCAATGCGGTAAATTACAGGGTCGCGCATATTTATATTAGGAGAAGCCATGTCGATTTTAGCGCGCAGGGTCCGGCTGGCGTCCGGAAACTCGCCCGCGCGCATACGCCGGAAGAGGTCCAAGTTTTCCTCCGCAGAACGGTTACGGTAGGGGCTTTCCCTGCCCGGCGCGCTTAGCGTGCCCCTGTACTCGCGCACTTCCTCCGCGCTAAGGTCGCATACAAAGGCCCTGCCCTTTTTTATAAGCGTTTCGGCGTATTCGTAAAGCTGCTCGAAATAATCCGACGCGTAGTAAAGCCTGTCTTCCCAGTCGTACCCCAGCCACCGGATGTCCTCCATTATAGAATTTACATACTCCACATCCTCTTTAACAGGGTTTGTGTCGTCAAACCGGAGGTTGCACTTGCCGCCGTACATTTTTGCCAGGCTGAAATTAATATTTACAGCCTTCGCGCTGCCAATGTGCAGGTATCCGTTCGGCTCCGGCGGGAACCTTGTGCGCAGCCTGTCAAGCCCGCCTTTTAAATCTTCCGTTATAGCGGCGTGCAGGAAGTTACCCGTGGCGCTTATGCCGCCGGGACCGGGGCTTCCGGTTTCATGCCCGCCGTTTACTCGTTCGTCCGGCATTGATTCATTCCGCCTTTCTTATAATACGTTGGTTTCGTAATCCTCATGGATATACACCTTGCCGCAGTTTGGGCAGCGGCCCAGCTTGAGAATCTTGCCGTCGCTTTCCGTGGATATTTTATACTCCAGCGGGACTTTCACCAGGGAGTCCGGAGCTTCCGGCGGCTGGCGCATAAGCGGGCACAGATGATTCTCGTAATAATAATTCCGCGTCAGCACCGGCTCGGTGTCAGACAGCATCGCTTTCAATTCCGAGAGAATCTTTTCCATGCCGTCCCCCTTCAGTTAAGACCGGATCCTCCGTTTCCCTTGGCGGGAGCGGTATACGGTTGAACATTTTTGTAAAGTACGCGAGTCCCTCGGCGTGGCCGGTCGTAAGGGCGCCGTCCGGATAGCGGAATTTCCAGTTGCCCGAAGCGACGCCGGGTATATTCATCCTGTGTTCCGTGCCCAGCGCCAGCAAGTCCTGCATGGTAGTCAGCGCGTAAGCCGCCGTGGTGGAAAACGCCAGGCGAATCATGTCCCAGGCTATATCCGCGCCGGAAATATTCATGTACCGCCGCACAAAATCCTTTGCGCGCGCGCCGGATTGCTCGTACCAGCCCACAGTGGTGTCGTTATCATGGGTGCCGGTGTACACAACCACGTTAGGGTCAGTAAAATTATGGGGCAGGTATTCGTTGTCCGGCTCGTCAAACGCGAACTGCAGCACCTTCATGCCCGGGAACCCGTTGGATGTCCGCAGCTCCGTTACCGCGTCGGTTATTACGCCCAAGTCCTCCGCAATAATCGGCAGCTGCCCCAAGGATTCATGAACAGCCTTGAACAAGGCCCCGCCAGGCCCCTTGCGCCATTTGCCCTTTTCCGCGGTCTTGCTGCCGTAGGGCACAGCCCAGTAAGCCTCAAAACCCCTGAAATGGTCGATGCGCAATATGTCCACAATCTTCAGCGTAGCGCTGATACGCTCCTTCCACCAGGCATATCCGTCCGCCGCGTGTTTTTCCCAGTTGTACAGGGGATTACCCCATAGCTGGCCGGTCTCGCTGAAATAATCCGGCGGCACGCCCGCCACAACAGTGGGGTAGCCTTTTTCATCCAGATAAAACAGCTCCGGGTTGGACCATACGTCCGCGCTGTCCATTGCCACAAAAATCGGGATGTCGCCGATTATTTTGATGTCCAGGGCATTGGCCTGCTGCTTAAGTTCTCCCCACTGCTTGAAAAATTCATACTGCAAGAATTTCTGGAATTCTATTTCATCGGATAATTTCTTCGTCCACTGGTCAAGGGCGGATTTCTTCCGCGTGCGCAGTTCATCCGGCCAGGAGGCCCAGACCGCGCCGTAAAAATAATCGTTTATTTCGTCCGGGCTTAGGAATGTTTCGTTTTCTTTCTCAAACACCGTGTACTCCGGCGTCTCGTACATAAATTTCCGTTCCGCTATAAAGTGGTTTTTAAGCGCCACAAACAGGGCGTAATCCTCCAGCCAGGATTTATTGGCGGCGCAGAAGGCGTTATAGTCGCCGCCTGCCGGGGCCGGCTGTGTCCGCCCGTCGGAAGCACGCTTTTTAAAGTTCTCGAACGCGGTCTTAAACAAGCCTGTTTTATAATCTATTACCGCGCCGTAATCCACGCTGAGAGAATCGAATTCCGGAACTTCCGGCGGCAGGTCTTCCGGCGCGAGCCAGCCTTCTTCCGCCAGTTTGTCCGGGCTTATTAAAAGATGGCTGCCCGCGAAGGTAGAAAAACTCTGGTAAGGGGAATCCCCAAAACTGGTAGGGCTCAAGGGAAGCACCTGCCATAACCGTTGGCGGGCTTGGTGCAAAAAATCCAAAAAGTCATAGGCGCCCTTGCCTAAATCGCCGATACCGTACCGGCTGGGAAAGGACGTGGGATGAACCAATATTCCGCTTGCGCGCTGCATAGTCACGCCTCCTCTTTTAATAAATTGTCCAGAACCCTGCGTACAGCGCCCGGACCCGCGTTTAAGAGCGCAAAGTATTCCTCGGTTTTGCCGGCCAGGCCAACCGAGTATAAATCCACGCCGAAAATCCCCGCGTTGGAAAGTATGTGCTTTATTCCCTCGTAGGGGCCGGGGGCGCCGAGCTTAACGCCGCTCATATACCCCCGCAGTTCAGCAAGCATTGGGTCCGGGCTGGGCGCGAAGGGTTTCCCGCTGTCGTCAACCGCCATCAGATACCGCAGCCAGCCCGCGAAGAACATGGGAATATACTTGAGCCCCGCAATCGGGGCCGGAATTTCCGGGCCTGAGTGTGTCCGCCAGCCGGCGCTTCGCCGGTATGCCTTCAAAGTTTCGCCGAAGCGCACGGGGATTTTTTGCGAGGTATCGCAGGCTATTCTCTGCGGGGTATCCGGCACAAAGGGATTAGGGAATCGTTTGTTGATAACCTCGTCAATAAACGCGCGGGGGTCTATTATGCCCGGGTCTACCACCATGGGCAGGCCTTCGGTATAGCCGATCTTTTCGATAAGCGCGCACAAAGCCGGGTCCTTCATTTCATCCGCAATGGACGTATAACCCAGCAGGCATCCGAAAATTGCCAGGACGGTATGCAAGGGATTAAGGCACGTACACACCTTCATTTTTTCCACCTTATCAACCGTGGCGCGGTCCGTAAAAATCACACCGGCCTGTTCCAGCGGCGGGCGGCCATTAGGGAAGATGTCCTCGGCCACAAGGTACTGTGACTCTTCCGCGTTGACGAAGGGCGCCGCGTATGTGTTGCGCGAAGTGCGGGTAATAACGGCGTTTTCCAGCCCCAGCGCCTCAAGACGGTTCCTTATGGTTTCCGACGGTCTTGGCGTGATTTTGTCAATAACTGTTAAGGGGAACGAGATTTCATTAGTTAAGTATTCCCGGAAACTGCCGTGGGGGTCCGGAACTTCCAGGAGTGAAAGCTCCGGCGGTGTATCCGTAAAATTTTCCCGGGTCCAGCCATCCACGATTGTCATAATCGCGTCACGGAGCTTGTCGCCGTTGCCGGAGCAGTTGTCCATGCTTACCAGCGCGAGGGGCAGTCTTCCCGCCCTAAACCGGCGCAGGCACAGCGCGGCCACAAGTCCCATAAGGCTTTCCGCGTTATCCGGGCCGGCTTCTATATCCGCCTTAATAGAGGCAAGCGGCTGGCCGGCGGCGTCGGAAACAGCGTAACCTTTTTCGGTAATTGTAAAGCTGGCCATTTGCAGCGACGGCGCTGCGAAAATCTGCTCAAGCCTCTGCCGGCTTCGCCTGGCTGCCAGGGCCTCGGTTATGCTGCCCACTACTGACATGTCTGTGCCGTCTACCTTTAACGTTACCGCTACAGTCAGGTTATCGTAAGGCTCGAAGCATTTTTCAATTATCTCCTCGTCGAACGCCTCACAAATTATTATGCCGGTTTCCGCCAGGCCGCGCTCTAACAAACGCTGCTGCAGCACCGCGGGGAATATCCTAAATATATTACCCGCGCCAAAATGAATCCACACCGGGTTACGCGCCGTATGCTCACGCACGGTTTCAATGTCAAACCCCGGAAGCGCTATGCCGCTTTCCGGCCATTGGGGGCTGGACTTTATTCCCCGCAAACTCAGTTCCATTCAACCACCTTCTTCATTGCGGTATTACGCAGTCTATATCACGTTTATATGATTCTGGGTTTTAGTATAACACAGCCTCTTTACTTTTACCATATTATTTTTCGGAGGGAACAAAAGCCTGAAAACATTAAAACCAACGGACAGTTCACCGTTATGGACTCTGCCTCAAACCCTTAAAACCTTGGGGCGCTGCCCCAAACCCCGCTGGGGACTTCATCCCCGATAGTCGAGCTTGCTCGACGCAGACCCCTTCTTAAGGGCGGGTAGTGCGGGGCACCCCTATGTTTTCATGGTTCTGTTGCAATTTCGCCGTTAGGGTATTATAATACTGGCAGTGGAGGATTATGCATATGACCAAACTTGAATTCAAGTTTACTAACGATACGCTGTTCAAAATGGTGTTCGTTAAGCACCCCGATTTGCTGAAACGCCTTGTAGCGCTTTTGCTTGGCATAGCGTTTGAAAGCATAACGGAATTTGTGATTACTAACCCGGAGATGCCCCCGGAAGCGCTTAAGGAAAAGTTTTGCCGTCTTGACATTAATATGAGAGTCAACGGCAAGCGTGTGAATTTAGAGATTCAGGTAGTCAACGAACACGATTATCCGGAGCGGTCCCTGTACTATTGGGCGCGTGAGTATTCATCCGCGCTTGTTAAGAAGCAGCCCTATTCGGAATTGCCGGAAGTCATTGTCATCAGTATTATAGACTTTCCGCTGTTCGATTGCGGGGAATATTTCTCCCGCTATCAAATACTCGAAACAAACCGCCACACGCTGCTCACCCCTAAGCTGGATATGCGCTATTATGAGCTGGGCAAACTGCCGGAAATCTTAGACTCGGAAGACGAGGAACAGCTTATGCTGGCCGTATTCAAAGCCAAGACAGAGGAAGAGCTGAGCCGTCTGGATGAAATGGAGGCGCCAATAGTGAAACAGGCAATAAAAGCATACCGCCAAGTGGTGGTGCTGCCGGAGTTCCGGGAGTTGGAACGCCTGCGCAGCGACGCGCGGCACAATGAAGCGTCGGCCCTTCTTAACGCCAAACGCATAGGCTATCAGGATGCGGCAGAAGATTTCCGAGGTGTTATTACGGAACGCGAGGCAACCATAGCCAACCAGGT
>JAISYE010000176.1 GCA_031297485.1 Clostridiales bacterium | reverse complement strand
CGAAAAGAAATGCACTTTTCACGCCGGTTGTTGGTTGCTCACACACGAAAACACTGAAAGATTTTTAGAGATAGTCGGGCGAAGCCCGACGCAGATGTTTTCGTGTGTGAGTATAATAGTGCTCATTTATAGTGACTAATAGCCGGACGTCAAAAGCTCCGCTTCCGGCGGGGGCGGAACGTCCGGTGTAACGGCGGTTTTACCGTTAAATAACCCACATCTGGGGCAAGGCTTGGATGACTATTTACCTAATTTTAATTTTATAATAACAGGATAGCGATAAAATTATAAGAGCCGGATGACCCGGCCACATACATTTTGAAAGACCCAATAAAAGTTCCTCTGTTTCCATCATTATTTTACATGGCCTTTTGCCATCCCCTTATACACCTCGTCCGGTCCGGGCGCGTCCAGCCTGTGCCTGACCCCGTCCCTGACGCAGAACCTTTCGCCGTCCGTCAGCTTTCCGATTACAGCGGCATGTATACCCTCGTTTTTAAGCGTGTCCGCAAGCCCTTGCCCGTCCCAGGCGGCAATGACCAATGCTCCGCTGGCTATCAGCCGCAGGGGGTCAAGCCCCAGCCGCCGGCAAATTTCCCTTGTCACGTCCAGCACCGCGATATTATCCGCGTATATTTCTATACCTGTGCCGGAGGCTTCCGCAAGCTCGTAGCAGGCGCCCAGCACGCCGCCTTCCGTAGCGTCGTGCATGGCAGCCGCGCCGTACCTCCGCGCTATGGCGGACTCGCGCGTTACGGAAAGCAGGCCGGCGCATGTGGCCGCCTCTTCTGCAAACCCGCCGAGCATATCGGCCAATATGGCAGTGCCTTCCAGACCCGCCCACTTAGTCAGCACTATGTCTTGGCCGGCTGACGCGCTTGCGGTTGAAAGGAATTTCCTGTCCGAGGTCTTTCCAATCATTGTAGTACAGATTATCACGCGGGAAACAGCGTCCGTTATCTCCGTATGCCCGCCTATTATTTCAACGCCTATTTTATCAGCCTCGCGGCACAGCTCGTCCATCAGCTCCTCAAGTTCCTGTTCGCGGCAGGAAGCCGGAAGCAAAATCGTCAGCAGCGCGGCGAAGGGTTCGCAGCCGCCGGCGGCTATGTCGTTGGCGTTTACGTGCATGGCCAAAAATCCCGCGCGCTTTTCCGCGCCTGTGATGGGGTCGGCGGTAAGCACGCAGTATTCCCGTCCGGTAAAAACCGCCGCGCAGTCTTCTCCCACGCCCGCCCGCACTATTACTTCCTCCCTGGTTTTCATGCGGGAAATCCGTTGGAATATCACCCGGTTAAGCAGCTGCTGAGACAGCTTTCCTATCTTCATATAATAATCACCCGTATAAATTATAATCATTTACAACACGGCTGTAAACCATTATAGTAGAGGTTAATGAAACGAGCAGGCTTATACAGAGAGGTGATTACATGAATTACTGCCTTGCCATTGACATTGGCGCGTCCAGCGGACGGCACATCCTGGGCCATGTGAGCGAAGGCCGGATTGTTACGGAGGAAGTTTACCGGTTTGAAAACCGCCTGGTGCGCAGGGGCAGCCCGGCGCGGCTGTGCTGGGACACGGAAAATTTGTTCGGCCACATATTAAGCGGTATGCGGGCTTGCGCCGCCCTGGGGAAAATACCGCGCACAGCCGGTATAGACACTTGGGGGGTGGATTTTGCCCTGCTGGGCCCGCGCGATAATCTGCTGGACGACACGGTGGCCTACCGCGATTCCCGCACAAACGGGATGGACGCCGCTGTGGAACGCCGGATTCCCAGGTCCAGGCTGTACGGTATTACAGGGACGCAGCAGCAGATATTTAACACCATATATCAGCTTGCGGCCCTGCGCGAACAATCCCCCGAAGTCTTTGAGTCCGCCTCAAGGCTTCTGATGCTGCCGGACTATTTCAATTTCCTGCTGACCGGCGTTAAAAAGAGCGAATACACTATCGCCACCACCACCGGGCTTGTGAATGCCCTCCGGAAAACATGGGACCCTGAAATTATTAAGGCGCTGGGTTTGCCCCTTAGCATATTCGGCGAGCTAAGCGCGCCCGGAACCACCCTGGGCCGGCTGACCGAGGATGTCCGCAAAAGCGTGGGGTTTGACTGCGACATAGTAATGCCTTGCGAACACGATACAGGCAGCGCCTTTGCGGCTTCGCCTGCCGGGGAAGGGGAGATTACCCTAAGCAGCGGTACCTGGAGCTTGATGGGGGTCGAAACCGCCCGGCCGATTTTGACCGAGGAAAGTATGCGCGGCAACTTCACCAACGAGGGCGGCTACGGGTATCGGAACCGGTATCTTAAAAACATAATGGGCTTGTGGATGATACAATGCGTGCGGCAGGAACTGGGGAAAATCCCGTCATTTGCGGAAATGGCGGAAATGGCAAGGGCTGCGGAGGATTTTGCGTCTATTGTGGACGTAAACAACCGAGCGTTCCTAGCGCCCGAGAATATGACCGAGGCCATAAAGGAGCAATGCCGTGCGACCGGTCAGGCCGCGCCGCGGACGCCGGGCGAAACCCTGCGATGCGTATACGGAAGCCTGGCCCAAAGCTACGCGGACACTGTGCGCGACCTTAGCGCCGTGACGGGCAGGCGCTACACCGGTATACGAGTTATCGGAGGCGGCTGCAGGGACATTTATTTGAATACGCTTACCGCCAAGGCGACCGGCCTGACCGTATCCGCCGGGCCGGTAGAGGGCACGGCCATTGGTAATCTTATCGCGCAGATGCTGGCCGCGGGACGGGCGCCCGGGGCCGGAACATCCGGGGCGGGGGAGTTTGAAAGCCTTGACGCCGCGCGGGGCGCTGTGCGGAGGAGTATTTAGAGGAGTTCTGCTTATGAAATTTTGTTTGGCTGTAATAGGCGCGCTGTGGCTGCTTATGGTGCCTGATAATGCACCGCAGATAAGCGTTGTTATACCGGAAAGCGCAGCACAACCGCTGTCGGTGATAAACCAAGAAGTGCCCGAGGGTGTTCCCGCGGATGAGGAAAAGATATGCGTGCCTGGCGTGCAGAACAAGACAGTAGAGGAAGCCGCGGAGATATTGGAAGCCGCCGGGTTTAGCGTGATGGTGGGGTATGAGCACAGCGATACGGTGGCAACCGGCGTTGTGATAACCCAGAGTGTGGCGGAGGGAAGTTATGCCGCGCCTGGGAGTATGGTGGAAATTACCATTAGCAAGGACGACGATCCGTCAATAGTCAGAGTTAAGTTAGGTAACCAGGGTATTACAGATTTATCGGAAGTGGAAATTCCAAGTGATGTAACACATTTGGAATTGAATGGAAACAGCATAAGCGATATAAGCGCGCTGGCGGGGTTGACTAATTTAAGGTCGCTGTATCTGCATGATACTCAAGTAAGCGACATAAACGCCTTGGTGGGGTTGACGAATTTGACGGAATTAGCGCTGAATAACACGCAAATCAGCGACATAAGCGTGTTGTCCGGGCTGACGAATTTGACGCTGTTGAGTCTGAATAACACCCCAATCAGAGACATAAGCGCGTTGTCCGGGCTGACGAATTTGACGCTGTTGAGTCTGCGTAACACCCCAATCAGCGACATAAGCGCGTTGTCCGGGCTGACGAATTTAACCGATTTGTATATGGATGACACCCCAATCAGCGACATAAGCGCGTTGTCCGGGCTGACGACTTTGACGCGGTTGAGTCTGGGTAACACGCAAATCA
>JAISYE010000175.1 GCA_031297485.1 Clostridiales bacterium | reverse complement strand
AAAAGACGGCAATACCCGATAATATTAATGTAAAGAGAAATACGCCTAGCAAGCGGGTTCAGCGATTGTTTGTTTTTTGATACAGGCATTTCGCACATAAGCCTCATGTGCGAAATTCGGAGTTGCTTTTTTCCATCACGCGCAAAATATGGAGTTCCAGAATACAAAAAAAGGCAGCGGAGTGTGATTCCGTTGCCTTTTTGTATTGCGCTTAATTCTGGAGAGTTTAAAACTAATCATAGTGGTGTATACGCTTATAAATTATAGCAGGGGCGAACTGTGTCCGCCCGCACCCCCGCCGCATTTGCAGCCGCAGCTGCTGCGCCGGGCAAGCTCGGCTATCGTCCAAAAATATGTATTTCTCCTGTAAAATACCGACGGTACACCAATAGGTTAGAGGTTAACTAAGGCGTACTTGAAAATTCCTAAAAACGCGAAATTTCGAATGAAACCGCTTTAATGATAGTCGAGCTTGCTCGACGCTTCGCGCTGGAATCCAGTTTTCAAGCACGTCCTAGAGATAAGATACTTTCTGATAAATTTTTATCCGCCGGGTTTGTTACAAATATATTTATGTGGTAAAATAGTAACAAACCAAACTCTATCCCGCGCGATAAGCCTGCCCGGCGCAGGCCGCGCGGCTGTAAACCCGAAAGGTGGTTCACATGCGTACAAGCGCAAAGCTGTGTAAAAAAATAAACGGGCTGTTTCCGCTGCCCCGGCATCCGTTCAACTTGCAGAGCGGCGGCGTCATGACCTACGGCGAATGGCAGTATGAAAAAGGGAAGGATACTATAAAGTTCTACCTGTGCTTTACGGACGCGCGGGAAATGTTCTTCGGCAAGGTTGTGCTGGACATTGGCTGCGGTGCCGCGGGCAAGTCGCTGTACTACGCCTCCCTGGGCGCGGAAAAGATATACGGCGTAGACATTTTGGAAAGCTACAAGGCCGAAGCCTGCGCCCTCGCCCAAAAATTAGGACTGGCCGGCAAATTCGAGTTTGTCTGCGCGGACGCCTCCGCGCTGCCCTTTGAGGACGGGTCGGCTGACACTATAATAATGAACGACGCCATGGAGCATGTCGCCAACCCGGAGAAAGTGCTGCGGGAAGCCATGCGGACGCTGCGGCGCGGCGGGCGGCTGTATCTGAATTTCCCGCCCTACTACCATCCCTTCGGCGCCCACTTAAGCGACGCCATAGGCATACCCTGGGTGCAGCTGTTTTTCTCCGACGCGGCGCTTATAGAGGTTTACCGCGACGCGGTGCGGAACCTTCCCGACGGCCCGCGCCGCCTGGCGTTCCGAATCTCCCGCGGGGAAGACGGCGAGGAGTATTTTTCCTATATAAATAAAATGACAATACGCAAGTTTAAGGAAATTCTAAAACGTACAAGTATAACGCCGGTTTACTATCACGAAGCGCCCTTAAGGGGTTTCCTCTCGCCTTTGGCGCGGGTGGCGGGCCTTAAGGAAGGCTTGGTGAAAATGGTGGTTTGCGTATTAGAAAAAAACTGACGAGGAGATAACATGCCTATCTTATTTCCAGCGGATGAATTCGCTAAAATGAAGGACCTATTGATAATTTACGAATGCGGCCTTAAAATAGTATCCACAAAGCTGGACATTATAAATCAGGATTTTAAGAGTTTTAAGCAGGCCAACCCCATCGAGCACATAAAATTCCGCATGAAATCGGCGGAAAGCACGGCGGAAAAGCTGCACAGGCGCGGGTTCACCCTTACCGCGGAAAACGCGCGGGAATATATAAAGGACATCGCGGGCATACGCGTAATATGCTCCTTTACCCGCGATATTTTCTACATGGCGGGCGTGCTCCGCGGCCTGCCCGACCTGGTTGTGTCCGAGGAAAAGGACTATGTAACCGCGCCAAAACCCACGGGTTACCGCAGCTACCACATGATTTTGAACGTGCCCGTGCATTTTTCCGACAAAGTGGAAACCGTGCCGGTGGAGGCCCAAATACGCACCCAGGCTATGGACTTTTGGGCGTCCCTGGAGCACAAGGTGCGCTACAAATATCCCGAGCAAATCCCCCAGGAGCTTAACGACGAGCTTGTTATGTGCGCCAATAAAATCGACGACCTGGACCAAAAGATGTTCCTAATACACGAGGCTGTCCGCGGCGGATAATATTGCAATTGCTTTTATTCGCGGCAGCGCATATACTAATTTCAGGCAACTCAAAATAAGGAGAATAGCTTATGGACTACGTATCGACAAAAGAAATGGCGAACCGTTGGGGCATATCGGAAAGGCGTGTACAAATACTGTGCGAATCCGAGCGGATAGAGGGCGTGTTCCGCCTGGGCAAATCCTGGGCGATACCGGCAAGCGCGGACAAGCCGAATGACGCCAGGAAAAAGCCCTCCGGCGCGGCGCGCGTCCTGGAGACGGCGCAATGACGCGGCCTATAACCTTCGCGCTTTCCAAGGGGCGGTTGTCGGAACTGGCGTTAGAGCGGCTGAGATGCGCGGGCGTGGAATGCGGCAGTCCGAGCAAACGGACGCGGAAACTATTTTTCGAGGACGAGGAAGGCCTCTGTAAATTTTTCCTTGCCAAGGCGAGCGACGTGCCGACCTATGTGGAGCATGGCGCGGCCGACCTGGGCATTGCGGGCAAGGATACAATACTGGAGGGGCAGAAATCCGTATGCGAAGTGCTGGACCTGGATTTCGGGCATTGCAGAATGGTAGTGGCGGGCCTGCCCGGGGCGCTTAACAGGGAAGGCGCTTTGCGCGTGGCCTCCAAGTACCCCCATATCGCGAGGGACTATTTTTTTAACAAGCGGAAGCGCACGGCGGAGATAATAAAGCTGCACGGCTCGGTAGAGCTCGCGCCCATAGTTGGCCTGGCTGACGTAATAGTGGATATAGTGGAGACCGGGGCCACATTAAAGGCAAACGGCCTGGTAATTCTGGACGAGGTGGCGGAACTGTCCGCAAGGCTTATTGTCAACCGAGTCAGCATGAAAACAGAACGGGAGCGCGTGGCGGACATAATAAGGCGTCTGCGGGCTTGCCCGCATTAGCGCGGACTTAAAAAAAACAAACAGTTCCTTTTTTTGAAAGCGGACGAACCAACGGATAATTCACCCTTAGGTTTGCCCCTACAGAAAAGCGCTGCATTCGCCGCACTTGAAGAAGGGGTCTGGGGACGAGTCACCAGCGGGGTTTGGGGCCTAACGATGGTTTGTTCGTTGGCCCCAAGGTCTTAATCTTTTGACCTTTCCCATGCCTTAAGCTGCGCGTCCGCGGGCTTGCCCGTAAACCGACTGAAAATATTTAATTCCACAAAGTAAAGGAGGCGGCACATGAAGTGGCTGCGGAAGGATTTACAGACATTTAAACCTTACAAGCCCAATAATCCTGGGAACAAAATAAAGCTGGACGCCAACGAGAGCATCTATAAAATGCCGGAAGCGGTAAAGCGGGATATAATCAGCTGGCTGGAAAATGAAGAAAACCTTCA
>JAISYE010000174.1 GCA_031297485.1 Clostridiales bacterium | reverse complement strand
TCGTTGGCCCCGATAGTCGAGCTTGCTCGACGCAAACCCCGCTGGGGACCTAACGATGGTTTGTTCGTTGGCCCCCGATAGTCGAGCTTGCTCGACGCAGACCCCTTCTTAAGGGCGGCTAGTGCAGCGCTATACAGGTACAGGCTTTTCAAGGAAGCATCGGGCGGATTGCCATCGTCCCCTACGATATTGCGTGTATCCTAAGGCGTGTTTGAAAACTCCTCAAAGCGCGAAATTTCGAATAAAACCGCTGCAATTTTGCGCTGGAATCTAGTTTTCAAACAGGCCCTAGGGGACGATAATCCGCCCGAAAACCAAAGAAATCCGTATCCATTACCGCCGGTTTGTCCGGAACGCAGACCGTAATTCCTGCTGAAAACACTATGTGTCCAGCAGGTCAAAATTATTCGTCATAAACAGGTCCGCCAGCTTCTCATTCATAGACCTTTTTCGCTATCATGTTCCATATGTCTCCTTGGATAGTGGCGTAAGTTGTCATAAGCGGCTTTCCTTCCGGTGGAAAATTATTCGTAATTAAAAAGGCGCTCCAAAAAGAGGGGAACGCCTTACGTGTAAAAATGCGGTTCTTAACCGCTTGTACTTTTAGTAGCAAATAAATAACCCAATACAAATAAAATAACAGTCTTCAAAGTATCAAGCACATCTTTAATATGCTCATTGCTGTTAAAAATATAAAATTCAACAACTAATATAATTAACATAGCAATAATACTTCCAATAACTATCCACAAGCCATATTTGCGTGTCGTCTGCTCACGTTCATGGGCTTGTTCATTTTTAACTGCCGCTAATTCATCGCTCGCGCGTGTGCCCTCCGGTGGGGAATCTTTCTCGCGTGACGCTTTGTCAGTCGCAATTTCACTGCTCATTTAGGAGAACCACTCCTCAGCCAATATATCATCATCATCCAAGAAGCGCTTACCATTTTCCATGGCATTATACCAAGCCGTATTTTTTTGATGCGTCAAAGCCGACAAATCAATCCCATTATAACCCTTGTACCGTTGCCATATAGCATCAAGAGCACCTGAAAATTCCGCCTTATCATCTCCAACCTTCCATACTTCACCAATCGGATTCCTGTAAAAATCCTTAATAGGTCTTGAACCGTATTTTTTAAGTTGATGATATACGGATAAAACAACAGGCCCATATTTCCATGCTTCAAAACGTTCATTAAAAAGGCTGTCATGTGCGTTTTGCAAATAACGTTTGTATATAAAATAAATCAGCTTTTGTAATTTCATGGGCGACACCGCGCGTTCTTCTTTAAAAGCACGCTCAAGAATATTATTAGCAACATGTAATGCCTCAACCATAAAATTTCTCCTTTTCTACTACAAAAAATATATACAAAAATTATAAAACTGTAGTTTACATCATATATTTTTTTTCGAAAAAATCAACCGTCAAATTTTACCAAGCTAACCATTGGTGGTATCTATTCAAAGATGCAAGGCTTATGCTTATTTGAGTGCGCGCGAGGCGCAAAAATGGGAGCGCGAAATTACGGCGGTTTCACTCGAAATTTCGCGCTCTAAAGAATTTTCAAACACGCCTTAACGCCTTAAAGAAAACGAATTTCTTATTTTTTTCTCACTTGCCGTCGTTTTCCAGCAGTTCCACAATAGTCTTAAGTTTCGCCTTGGTGTCGTGGTAAGCATACCGCCCGCCGGTATACTCGCCTTTTTGCAGCAGCGGGAATCCGTTGCGCTCAAATTGCGCGATTTTTTCCGCCATGCCCTTTACAAAGAAAGCAATGTGGTGTATGCCCTCGCCGGAGGCGTCCAGTTCCTCGCGCCAGGTAGAAGGCTCCTCGTCGGGCGCCAGCAGTTCAATGTCAATATTAGGCCCAATCTTGAAAAACGCCTGCTTTGCCCGCGCCCTTGTGGGGCCGCCGCGATATTCCGTGCCCGCGTCTTCGTAGGCGCCGCTTTCATATATCGGCGGCTTGTCAACCCCTAAAAAATCCGCGTAATCCTGCGCCGCTTTTTCAATGTCGCGTACAACTATACCAATTTGAACCACTATATTTGTTCCTAAAAAACCTTTTTCCATGCTAAATCACCTCGTCATTATTATCTTAACCGTAACCCAAGCCGCGTTATTTCAGCCCGTATGAACCGCTCCGCCCTGTCGAATGACTCCTGGTCCGGCAGATGCTCCGTGGTTATGGGCAGGTCCGGTGACAGCCCGTCAAGGGCGCGGAACAGCGCGGGGTAATCCAGCGTGCCCTCCCCTGGCGCGCGTTCGTGCAGCTGAAATACATAGGCGTCAATCAGTTCCACATCCTTTATGTGACATGCGCGGATTTTCGGGCCGAACCGCTTTACAAAATCTTGCATGTACCATCCGCTGCGGTAATATGTGTCCGGCGAGCATACCAGGTTTACCGGGTCGTAGTGCACGCCGTAAGCCGCCCGGTCTACCGCCTTAATTAACCGCTCCTGGCTGTCCGCGTCGTAGGGCAAGGTCCACGGCATTGGCTCCAGCGCGAAATACGCGCGCTTGGGCCTTACCGCGTCAATTACAAACCGGATATTGTCTACCGCCAGCGCAAAGGTGTCTTCGCTGAAATTATCATGGTGCGGCGCGTCCCATTTGTCCGCGCGGGAACCGGACAGCGCCACGCAGCACCAAGCTCCCAGCTTGTCCGCTGTGGCCAGCCCTTGCGCGCAGCCCTCCAGTGCCGCTTTCCGCCGCGTGTCGTCGTAATCCAGGCAGTTGCGGCCCCATGCCCCATGCTCCGCTATTACTATGTCCGCCTCTGCCGCGGCTTTCGCGTACGCGGCTGTCAGTTCCTCCGAGTCGCCCTCGCGCACCGGGCTGTTTGCCGCCCGATACCCGCGTCTCTTTAATATATTCACCCATTCCTTCGGAGAATTGTATTTCTCCAGCACCGGCGCTCCGAAACGCATTCCCTATCGCTCCCTTCTATAAATAAGACCAGCTGTTTTTATTGTATCAGGCAATTGCTGAAAGTCAATAAACACGCGTTAATTTTTTTTGTCAATTGACTTCTAACCCAAAGGCACGTACAATATAAACGAAAGCGGGGCAAATCTACTTATGAATGAAATTGTAAAATTATTATTCGACGCACAATATGTAATAAATATATTCTTTGTAATAGTGATAATTTTTTATGAGCGCAAGAACCCTGCGTCAACCTGGGCTTGGATGATGGTAATTCTCATTGTGCCGTACTTTGGTTTTTTGCTGTACCTGATTCTGGGGGCGGACAGCCGCAAGCATACGGTGTTTATTCAAAAGCTGCACCGTGACGAAACCATTTTGCGCGAATACCTGCTTAAGGGTTTTGACGATTACACGTTGGTCAATGAGGAACTGGAAACCCTGCGCCGGCGTAATATAGTAAACATCAAGGGCGCGGAGCATTTAAACGACTTGGTGTACTTAAACCTGCATTCCGGAGGCGGGGCGTTTACCACGGGGAACGCGGTGGAACCCTATTTTGACGGCGCGTCAAAGTTCGAGGCCCTGTTGGAGGATATTGAAAAAGCGAAAAACTTTATACACATGCAGTATTATATTGTGCGGACAAGCAGACTGGGCCGCAGGATATTCGACGCGCTGACGCGGAAGAGCCGCGAGGGCGTGGAAGTCTGCTTTTTTACTGACGGAATGGGCAGCCCGTTTATTTCCCGGGAGTATAAGAAGACGCTTGTGGACGCGGGCGGGCGGCTGGCGGTTTTTTATCCTCCGCGTTTTATAAGGCTTAATTACCGCAACCACCGCAAGCTGGCTATAATCGACGGTACTGTGGGCTATGTGGGCGGGTTTAATATCGGCGACGAATATCTGGGCGAATCAAAACGGTTCGGCTATTGGCGGGACGCGCACCTGCGCATAACAGGGCCGGCGGTGAGGCAGCTGGAACTGCGGTTTATAATGGATTGGAATTTTTGCCATCGCGAACGCATAAAAATTACGGATAAATATTTCCCCAGCCTCACGGACCGGGCGCCGGCTGCGGAACCGGGACATCCGGCGGACCGGCGCGGTCAGGGAGTCAATATGCAGGTTATATCCAGCGGGCCTGACACAAGATGGCCTAATATTTATTACGCTTACTCGAAGATGATATCCGAAGCCAACCGTTCCATCTATATTCAATCCCCCTATTTTGTGCCGGACGACGGGTTGTTTGAGGCGCTGCGCATTGCCGCGCTTTCTGGGATAGATGTGCGCATTGTAATACCGGCCCGCCCGGACCATCCCTTTGTGTACTGGGCCGCGCTTTCCTACCTGGGCGACTTGGTGAGCGCCGGGGTAAAATGCTATCAATATACCAAGGGGTTTCTGCACAGCAAGCTGATGATAATAGACGGCGTGCTGGCCTCTGTTGGCACGGCCAACATGGATGTACGCAGCTTTAAACTCAATTTTGAAGTAAGCGCGATTATTTATGACTCAGAAACCGTGAGTAAACTAACCGGGCGTTTTGAAAGCGATCTGTGTGATTGTGATGTTATGGACGTGGAATGGTACGAGTCCCGTTCCGGGATGTCCAAAATAAAGGAAGCGCTTTCGCGGCTGCTGTCGCCGCTGTTATAAGCTGTTATAAAATGAAGGGGGGCCGCAAGCCTTGTACGAAACCAATTCGCAAAAAGAACGCGTTGTTTTAGCCGCCGTATGCGGCGATTCCGGCGGGACCGAATCCGCAGGCGGCCCAGGCGCTGGCTGCGGGACCGGAGCTTCCGGCGGGACCGGAGCCTCCGGCAGTTTGGACGAGCTGGAGGAACTGGTGAGCAACTCGGGCGCGGAGGTCGTCGGGCGCGTGAGCCAGAAGCGCGGGGCGGCACATCCGGTCTATTATCTGGGCAAGGGTAAACTGGAGGAAACGCGCGAGTTAATCGCGCAAACCGGCGCCACAGGCTTAGTGTGCGACGACGAGCTTTCCGGTACGCAGTACAAGAAAATGGAGCGTCTGCTGGACACAAAGATTATGGATAGAACTATGGTAATATTGGATATTTTCGCTAAGCGGGCGGCTACTTCGGAAGGCAAGCTGCAGGTGGAACTTGCCCAGCTGCAATATAATCTTCAGCGCCTGACAGGGCTGGGGACGTCGCTTTCGCGCTTGGGCGCCGGCATAGGCACCCGTGGTCCGGGGGAAAAGAAACTAGAGACAGACCGAAGGCACATACGCGGCCGTATAACAGAGCTGACCGCCGAACTGCGGGAAGCGGCCGGGCGTCGGCAGGTCCTGCGCGCGCGCCGGGAGAAAAACGCAATACCCATCGTATCCTTGGTAGGCTATACGAACGCGGGCAAGTCCACGCTTATGAACACGTTGACAGGCGCGGGGGTGACTGCGGCGGAAGCCCTTTTCGCTACTTTGGACACAACAACCCGTAAATTCTCCACCCAAAGCGGCGCTGAAATTTTATGCACCGATACGGTAGGCTTTATACAAAAGCTGCCTCATGGGCTTATAAAGGCGTTTCACGCCACATTAGAGGAATTGGTTCATACTGACATTCTGCTGCACGTGGTTGACGCCTCCAATAAGGAGCGCGAACGGCAAATGGCCGTTGTGTACGGCACCCTGCGCGAGCTTAAGTGCGACGGCAAGCCTATAATCACTGTGTACAACAAACTGGATAAAAACGTTGAGCGCCCGCTTCCTTCCGACGCCGGCGCCTGGCGGCAAGTAGCTGTTTCCGCCCTTAACGGCGATGGCGTTTTAAACCTACTGGATATTATTGACGAAGCTATCAATGGTTTTAAGTTCAATAACCGGTTAAGCGTGCTGATACCCTATGGGCGGGGGGATATCCTGGGCAAACTGCGCCGCGGCTGCGAAATTTTAAAGTCGGAATACCGCGCGGACGGGGTATTCTTTGAGTTATACGCCAACGAGGAAATGAAGGAGAAACTGCGGCAGTACAGCGGTTGATGTAATGCCCGCCCAATGAAGGGACATCACAGGCTACAACAATCACAAGAAAGGTCAAAAGATTAAGGCCTTGGGATGGTCAAGAGATTAAAACCAACGGACACTTCACCGTTAGGGGATGGTCAAAAGATTAAAACCTTGGGATGGTCAAAAGATTAAAACCTTGGGGCTCTGCCCCAAACCCCGCTGGGGATTTCATCCCCAGACCCCTTATCAAGGGCGGAGAGTACGATACCGGATGTTCCGGCCCGCAGCCGGCGCCCGGCCCCGGTCCAGCAAGTTCGCCCCTACGCTCCGCCCCTTAAGAAGGGGTCTGCGTCGAGCAAGCTCGACTATCGGGGGCCAACGAACAAACCATCGTTAGGCCCCTAACGGCGAAAACCACGAATGAACACGAATGGACACGAATACAAACCATTCGTGTCCATTCGTGGTCTAAGGCGTGTTTGAAAATTCCTTAGAGCGCGAAATTTCGGATGAACCCGCCGCAATGATACCGGATGTTCCGGCCCCGCCGGATGTTCCGACCCCGCCGGATGTTCCGGCCCCGCGGATGTTCCGGCCCGCAGCCGGCGCCCGGCCCCGCGGATGTTCCGGCCCGCGCCGGCGCCCGGCCCCGGTCCAGCAAGTTCGCCCCTACGCTCCGCCGCCCTTAAGAAGGGGTCTGGGGGCGAAGTCCCCAGCGGGGTTTGGGGCAGAGCCCCAAGGTCTTAAGGTCTTAATATTTTAATGTTTTAATGTTTTGACCGCAAGCTGTTTTCCCGCCGCCATGCCCGCCCATAGCGCTTGCGCGCGCGGCTGGGATGTGGTATATATATTGTGTTTTATTATTTACTATATTCTGCGTTAATAAAGGAGCTTTAATATGAAACATACACCTGCAAAGGCGGGAAGCGCCAAAAAGCGGGCGGGCGCGCGGTTTGAACCCACAAAAAAGCGTCAAAAACCTAATCTTTTTGCGGACTTCAAAGGGTGGGATTATTTTCAAACAGCACTGCTGCTGTTCATCGTCGCAATAGTTCCCCTTGTTGTAAAATTAGCTGTTGTCGAACCAAACGCGGACGAAGCGCGGGTTTTAAATTGGAATTTAATTGACTTAAGCACCAACCCGTTGGTTGACATGTTCTCATTCTACAAAAGCGGCCTG
>JAISYE010000173.1 GCA_031297485.1 Clostridiales bacterium | reverse complement strand
ACCCTAACGGTGATTTGTCCGTTGCGGTGATTTGTCCGTTGCGGTGATTTGTCCGTTGCGGTGATTTGTCCGTTGCGGTGATTTGTCCGTTGGTTCGCCCGCTTAACCTGTTGACATTGATTCTTAAGTTCGCGCCCATGGGGTTCAGCCCGCCATTTACGATAAACTAACCCCCGCCAACTCCGCCTTGACCCTAGCCACACAGCCCTCGCTCATAGAGAGCTTGCGTATGCCGAGTTTCACTAAGGCCAAGGCCCCCGCGGGCTGCCCCGCCATTTCTCCGCATACAGACAGGGGCTTCCCCGCGTCTCGGAAAGCGTCTGAAACAATGCGCAGAAGTCGGAGCATGGCGGGCGCGTTCGCGTTGTTGTACTCGCTTACCGCCGGGTTCATACGGTCAGCCGCGAATAAATACTGGCACAAGTCGTTTGTGCCGATACTCGCGAAATCAACCTCGGCCGCAATCTCGTCAGCCATAACAGCGGCGGCGGGTATCTCAATCATCACGCCAAGGGGAACCTGGGCCGTGGCCACGTCTTGAAGCCCCGCCCGGGCCTCCGCGGCGATAGCTTTCGCCCGCCGGATGTCCTCTGCGTTGCTCACCATCGGGAACATAATCCGTAAATTCCCATACACGGAAGCACGGTAAGCGGCGCGCAGCTGCGTAATCAATAGGTCCGGCCTGGCAAAACAGAGCCGGATTGCCCGCGCGCCAAGGAACGGGTTCGCTTCTTCCGGCAGCGGTAAGTAGGGCAGGGTCTTGTCGCCGCCAATGTCAATAGTGCGCAGCGTTACGGGCCTGCCGCCCGCCCTCTCCAAGACGCGCCGGTATGCCGCGTACTGCTCCTCCTCAGCAGGCAGATGGCTGCTGTGCATATACAGGAATTCGGTGCGGAACAAACCCACAAAATCAACGTAATCTGGGATTTCGTCCTTGTCAGAGCCGATGTTCAACCCTATAGAAACGCGAACACCGTCCTTGGTCGCGCAATCCTTATGGAGATACCTCGCCGCGGCGGCGCGTTCTTCAAGCCACTCGGCCCGCTTGCGCGCTCCCTCTTCCAATTCGGCTGCGCTGGGGTTAATAATGGCAAAGCCCTCACTGGCGTTCAGCAAGATGGAATCCCCTCCGGCGGCGGAAGCCCCTCCGACGGCGGAAGTCCCTCCAGCGGCGAAACCCCCTCCATCAGCGTAATCCCCTGCATCGACGGAACCCCCTCCATCAGCGTAATCCCCTCCATCAGCGTAATCCCCTCCATCAGCGTAATCCCCTCCAGCGGCAGTCTCTTCGGACGTAAGCCCGTCCTGTGGCCGAAGCCCGGGAAGCCCCTCCGCCGCCGTAATCCCCTTAGGCGTTTGAACCGCGGCAACGGCATCCTTCACGCCCAGCAGCGCGGGTATCCCTAAACTCCTGGCAAGAATGGCGGTGTGAGAGGTAGCGCCGCCTGTTTCACAGATTATGCCCGACACATCCCCCATGGAAACCGTGTCGCTTGGGAGTAAGTCACGGGCGACTATAACGCACCCGTCCGCCTCCGAAAGCCCGTCCGCCGCCGGCAGCCCGTCCGGGGCGCGCAGGCATCGTACCCAGCGGTTCCGCACGTCGGCAATGTCTGCCGCCCGCATAGCGATATTGCTGTCCGCCGATTTCTGCAGCAGCGCGATAAACTCGTTGCAGGAAACATAGACGGCATATTCGGCGGAAAAATTATTCCCCTCTATGTGTCCGGTTATGGTTTCCATTAAGTCCTCGTCGCGCAGTATCTCTAACTGCGCTGAAAGAATGGCGGCCTGCTCTGATAAAGCCGCGGCCCGGCGGATAAGGGCGTCTAACTCGCGTTCCGCAAGGCTGGCCGCCCTGTTTACAGCGGCGGCGGCAGAGGGGCTTCCGTCGTTAAAGCTCTCCGTCACCGAATAATCCGGCGGGATATACACAAACGCCGGGGCAATGGCTACGCCCTCAGACGCCTTGTTACCTGAAAGTCTCATTTCCGTCCCCTCCCGGATAGCGAGCGATAGTCGCTCTGCGGCTCGGCTGCCGCTGGGCTAAACACAGACAGCAGCCAGTTCGCGACGCCGTCTTTCTCAGCGGGTTCCGTCACCACATCGGCCACAGCCAGCACATCAGCTGACGCGGTTTCCGGCGCGGCGAAAAATCCGCAGCTGCCTCGCATTGAAATGTCGTTGCCGCTGTCGCCGCACACAAGGATTTCTTCGCGGGGAACGCCGAAATAACCGGCAAGCACGGCCAGCCCATTGCCCTTGGTGGCTCCCGCGGCCGTTACCTCTAGGTCGTTCCCCGTTGTGGTCAGGGCCTCAAGGCCCATTCCCAAATGGCCGAGTGTATTAAGCACCGCCTCGGCCTCCGCCTTGTCCGCGAAAATTCCTCCAACCTTTTCTACTGACACCCCGGGTCTCTCAATACGCCGGATAATCGCACCGGCGGACCGCAGCTTGGTTATAAGAAAAAAAATCCAAGCGGGCACCTCAAGGGGCTTGCGCTTAACGCCTTCTTCCGCTTTCGCCGCGACCGCGCCAAACTCTATGTCAAACAGCGCTTTGCCGTCAAAGAACGCGTTTACCGCCCCGCCCCGCCGGAGCATCTCCTTCAGCGCGGCGATTGCTGTATTGGCGTCCATGGGTGCGCAGTGTATAATCTTGGTGCCAATCCGTGAAAAACGCACGGACACAGCCGCGCCGTTGGAGTTGATAAACGCGTCTATTGCCGGCAGCGTCCGCAGGCGCCTCGGCATCATGGCGTAGGCCCGCCCCGTACAAATAGCGACGCGGCAGCCCGAGTTGTGCGCGGCCTGCAGCGCGCGAATGGCGCGGCCCGTCACCTTGCCCCGGTGGAGCAGCGTACCGTCCAAATCGCAGGCAAGCAGTCGGAACCGCATAACAGCGCTCACTCGCCGAAACCGCTTTCGATAAGCGTGGCCAGCGAATCTACCGCCTGCTGCTCGTCGGCGCCGTCGGCGGCAATTTCCGCGTTTGTGCCCTGTGAGAAACTCTCGCCGAGAATCCGCAGCATAGACTTAGTATTGACTGCCGCGCCGTTGCTGTCAAGGTTGCGGATGGTAATCTTAGAGGCGAACTCCTTTGCCTTAAGCGCGAAGTCCGAGGCGGGGCGGGCGTGAAGCCCCGATTTGTTTATGATTGTTACTCGCCGTGTAGTCATTTCCCGCTCCTTATTAAAGGTCCGCTCCACGGCTTTCTATACACCTTTTGTACCAGTAGAAGGAATCCTTGCGGAAGCGGTTAAGCGTTCCGTTCCCGTCGTTGTCCTTGTCTACATAGATAAAGCCGTAGCGCTTCTTCATTTCACCCGTGGACGCGCTTACAATGTCAATGCACCCCCAAGGCGTGTAGCCGATTAAGTCCACGCCGTCCGCAATAGCCTCGCGCATAGCCTCTACGTGCGCCTTAAGGTAGGCGATCCGGTAGGGGTCGTGCACGCCGCCGCCGGGTTCCATGGTATCCTCCGCGCCAAGCCCGTTCTCCACAATCATAAGCGGTATTTGATAGCGGTCGTAAAGCTCGTTAAGAAAGTATCTGAGACCTTTCGCGTCAATTGGCCAGCCCCAGTCCGACAAGGGCAGGTAGGGGTTCTTCACGCCGAACAGCATATTCCCGGCGGCGCTTGCCTGCGCAGGGTCCGCTGAAATACAGCCGGACGCGTAGTAACTGAAGGTGTAGAAGTCCACCGTGCCGTTTTTAAGGGTTTCGGCGTCGCCGTCCTCCCAGCGGATTGTGATGCCATGCTCGTCAAAGTAGCGCCTGGCAAACGCAGGATATGCCCCGCGCACCATTACATCGCCGCAGAGATAGTTGCCCGTCCTCACCGACTGCTGCGTCAGCAAGATATCGTCTGGGTTAGGCGAAAGCGGGTACGAGACCATTGCGGCGACCATACAGCCCACTTTTATATCAGGGTCCACAGCGTGAGCAATCCGGACAGCCTTCGCGCTGGCGACAAACTGATGGTGCAGGGCGTTAAAACGGGTGTTCGCGTCGTCCTCGCCCTTTGTCATAGCGGCGAAGTCCAGTTTTACATCCTTTTGCGGGAGTATCCCGCCCGCCATAATACCTCCGAAAGGCGTAGCCAGAATGTTTATTTCGTTAAATGTAAGGTAGTACTTGACCAAACCTTTGTATTCATTAAAAACCGTTTCGCAGTATCCGACAAAGAAGTCGATGACGCGTCTGTCAGACCAGCCGTTGTAAGCGGTCATTAAGTGATAGGGCATTTCGTAATGGGAAAGCGTGACAATCGGCTCTATCCCATGCTTTTTGCAGCACTCAAAGACCTTGCGGTAATGCTCCAGCCCCGCGCGGTTTGGCAAATCTCCGCCAACGGACAATTCGCCGTTAGGAAAGATACGCGTCCAGGCTATTGACATACGATAGCACTTAAACCCCATTTCCGCAAACAGGGCTATGTCTTCCTCGTAGCGGTGGTAATGGTCTATCGCTTCGTGTGAGGGATAATAGGCGTCCGCTTTAATATTTGGGGTGAAAGTACGGGGCGAGGTCAGCGTGCCGCCTGTCATCAAGTCAGCGGAGGACACGCCTTTGCCGTCCTCGTTCCAGGCGCCCTCGCACTGGTTGGCGGCTGTCGCGCCGCCCCAAAGAAAGTTCTCGGGAAATAGTTTATTCATAACAGCCTCCTGGCTTTTTTGGAATTTTCGTTTAGCGAAAAACAGCGCTTTGCGCCTAACGGATAGTTCACCGTTAGTTTGTTTATCGGGTTCTTTTCTTCTTCAATAAATAGTATTATTCCGCGTTGGTTATATCGCCGGCTTTCAGGGCTTGCTCCTTGGCGTAGAGTTCCTTATCATACGCGTTTAGGAAGGGCGCAAAGACAAAGTACCCGACAACTATCCCAACCACCGGTATAAAAATATTCTGCCACGCCATTGCCCCCAGGAACTCGCCGACACCCATCGGCATCAGGGACAGTATTGTTACATACGACGGTTTGAAGAACCCCACCAAGTAGCCCAGCCATAGAATAAGCATAGTTATCAGAGGCGTAAGTATATAGGGAACGGCAAGTATGGGGTTGTACATAATCGGATAGCCGAATGTGGCGGGTTCGTTAATTCCGAATAATCCAGGAACAATAGCCGCCTTGCTTACAGCGCGGATTTGCTCGGATTTGCATCTGAATCCTCTCAGTACCAGCCCGAATGTATCGCCCGTTCCTCCCGCCGTGGCTATCGCGCCGAAAAGCATCGTCGCGTAAAACTGAGGCGCCTCGCCTGCGGCAACGGCGGCGGCGTTGGCGGAAAGGTTCTGCATCATAACCGCCATAAGCGCGATATAGGCGACCATTGTACCGTGAATACCAAATATCCAAAGGAAACAGGCAAACACGGTAATGATTAACATGCCTGGCACGCTGTCGACCGCGCTGATTGGGATGGAAAGAATATAGGTAACGAGCAGCGGCAGACTCATCTGGCCACCTGTCGCGGCCGAGAGCGCCGTACTGACGCCGTACCAGACAATCAGGTTAAACAAAAGCGGCAGCATGGCGGAAAATGAGTCCGAAAGAAACGGCGGCACTACCTCGGGCATTCTGATGATGATATTATGTTTCTCGCAGAAGTGCGTCAGCTTGACAGTCAGTATACCGATTAAAATAGCTACGAACATACCGGTCGCGCCCAGGTTTGAACTGTCCAGCACGTTCATGGTGGTGGAGCCGTCCGCCAAGGTAACGCTTGTTATCGGCGCGCTGACGGACAGGAAGCAGATAAGTGCTACCAGCCCGTTCTGAATCGGCTTCATACCGAGCGATTTGCTGTAGTTGTACGCAATCATAAACACGATAAACACGCTCATCAAGCCCATAGTCATATTATAGGGCGCGTAGATAATCGTGTAGATTTTGTCCGCCGCCGTAAACCACCCGAACAGCGTCGGTATTGTAGCGGCCAGCTGAAACACCGCGCCGACCAATATAACGGCCATTAGTCCCATCATAGACTTGCTAACCGCGGAGAAGCCCTTATTAGCGCCAAGTTTCTCGCCGAATCCACGGAGTGCCGTCATAAACTTGGAATCTAGGAAACTCTTCTTTGATGTTTCCATTATAATACCTCCATTAATAAGTTAAGTAAGGTCAAAACCTTAAGGCCTTGGGAAAAGGCAAGGTCAAAACCTTAAGACCTTGGGAAAAGGTAAGGTCAAAACCTTAAAACCTTGGGAAAAGGTCAAAACATTAAGGCCTTGGGAAAAGGTCAAAACATTAAGACCTTGGGGCTCTGCCCCAAACCCCGCTGGGGACTTCGCCCCCAGACCCCTTCTTAAGGGCGGTGGGTGCGGCGTTTTTTCTGTAGGGGCGAACTGTGCCCCCCCCCCCTGTCTGCACACGCTGTATCCTGCATAAGAACACCGCACTTGACGCGCGAAAGATGGGGTCAAGGGGCCAACGAACAAACCATCGTTAGGTCCCCAGCGGGGGTTTGGGGGCAGCGTCCCCTAAGGTTGTGACCTTCCACGTTTCTTAAGTTCGCGGGTATAGTTCGTAAAACAATGTCAACAGGTTAAAAATTTTCGAGTTATACTCGCGAACATTGAGATTTGCCACATTAAAGTCACCGCACTCGCCGCCCTTAAGAAGGGGTCTGCGTCGAGCAAGCTCGACTATCGCACTTTCCGCCATTACGACGGGGTCGGGGGGCCAACGAACAAATCATCGTTTGGTCCCCAGCGGGGTTTGGGGCAGAGCCCCAAGGTCTTAGGTCTTAGGTCTTAGGTCGTCATGTTTGGCAAGTTCGTAAGTATAACACGGGCGAACTGTGTTCGTCCGCTTAACCTGTTGACATTGGCTCGTAAAAGTGTAACCTATCGCCCTGTCAGGCTGTTTACTTGCTTGAAGATGTTCGCCGCGTTGCCCATAGCGTAGTCGTAGGGGGTTATAACCGCGATGGGCTTCTTCGTGTCTTTCGCTATGTTGTCCTTTTGGTAGGACACCTGCGGACCTAATAAAATCACGTCAAAACGCGAGTAAACTTCGTCGTAATCGCCCGTGCCGCGGGCGATAATCTCCTCCAGCGCTATGCCGTTATCCGCCGCGTACTTCTGCAGCTTTTTCATCAGCATGCTGGTAGACATACCACCGGCGCAGACAAGCAGTATCCTCATACCTCTCCTCCTTTCCCGATGCCAGCCGAGGCCCTGAGCTCAATAATCTCCGCTATCAGTTCCTTTGCCAGCACCGCACACATAAGATGGTCCTGGGCGTGGGAAATCAGGATATCGCCGCCCTCCACCACGCCTTTCATGTAAAGGTCAAGCAGTTCCCTGTGAGCCTTGTGAGACGCGTCCGCGAAATTCTCCGCGGTCTTGAGTTTTTCGGACGCGCCTGCAAAATCTCCGTTTTTTGCGGCTTCAAGCGCTTCAAAAGACGCGCTCCTTGCCGTCCCCGCATTGCTTATTATAGTCATCGCAATGTCTTCCAGCTGTTCGCTGAGTGCCAATTCTGTCCCCTCCGTTCTTACTTCTCCGCCCGCCCGGAATTTCTCAAATCTGATACAAAATCAATATAGTCCACGCAAATTCGTCGTCCGGAATAATAATTTTAAAGGCCTGTTCGAGGGGCTTGAGTTCCTTGCGCAGCGCGCGGTAGGCCTCCGGATGGTCGCGTATTATTTCGTCGCGGCGCAGGTTCTTCGGAACCTGCTCGCCGCCCGCCAGACGGTTGACACAGCAAGCCAAGTGCATCAGCAGCCCCACTTCGGTGTCAAGGGATACCGGCATAATCCGGTTAACGCGCTCCACAATACCGGGCAGTAACCGTCTAAGTTTCGCGACGTCAATATGCTCCAACTGTTCCTCAAGGTAAAGGAACAGTTCATCCTTGCCAATCCGGTTCATCTCCCGCTGCTTAAACCGCAGTACCGCGGGCAGGTGCTTAGGGTCGGAACCGAGCACGTCGCTTATTGGAATAAATGGGATACCATAGAGTTTAGGGTCGTTCCTTCCCACAATACAGTGGGGGACAAACTGCTGCCTTATGGCCTTCACTTGGTCCTTAAGCCGCTCTTTATCAAAGGATTGAAGCGTGATTACCTCCATTCCGCCTATATCGCCGTTCCGCTGGATATAAGTCTTGAGTTCCTCCGCGCAGCCCTCGCCTGTGGCGCAAAGGCAGAGAATAGCCCGCGCCGGCGGCTTGGGTATGCTGGCAAGCGCCGCCGCGCAATCGCTGTACAGCGCGTCAACGCTGGGCGCGGTAACCGACTTGCGCGCGCACTCTACGCCGAATGGCAGTATGGGCAAGCATACAGCCCTTATGGGAATATTCGTTTCAGTTTCAAGCAGGCCGAAAAACGGGAACAGATACTCCATATCGTAGAAAATTACAATACCGCCGCCCTGATGCGCCCGTTCCGCGCACTCTTTGAGGGCGCTGTAGGTTTTTCCGGAATCTTGTTCCAGGGGTATTTCGCAGTAGAATACATTGTCGCTTTTAACAACCGAATTAAGCGCGAGCGCTATTGACGCCGCGATACCTCTCCCGTGCAGCGCCAAGAGTATAACCGGCTTGTGAGACTCCGCGGCTGTTTCGTCCTCTGAACACAGCAGCAGGGCGAGTAAGGCAACCTCATCCTCAGATACGGAAACCGAAAACGACTGTTCAACCTCCGCGGCAAGGCGCGCGGCTAGAGCGTATTCTCCCCTGTGTTTCTCATCCGACAGCCGAACAATATTCGAGCTGTGTCCGCCTATCGTCCGACTAGTGTTTCCGCAAACCGCCGGCTTTTTACCCCCCCCCCCTTCAGCCCCGCGCAGCATAGCGTTTATATGCAGGCACAGGCTGTAGAAGGCTGATACGGGGAAGGGCTCCGGCAGTTTATCCGTCGCTGGACGGGCTTCCGCCGCCGGACGGGCTTCTGTCGCTATAGCAGAATGACCCGTCGGCGTATTGCCATCCGCCCCTAAGATATTGCGCGCATCCCAGGGGGCGACGGCAGCCGTCCCGAAAACCTGCCCGAGACTATCCCTCGACACAGCGGCCAAGAAACGCTCCACAAGTTCAATAACCCGTTCGTCCACAAGTTTAAGGAGCTGTTCTTTGTTAAAGACCTGGCGCGAAATTTCCCGTCTGTAGCACCTAAACATCGCCCTGTATTCCGTCTGGAGTATGGTCCGCACCTCGTCGGCCCCGAAGCCGCTGGCGGCAAGCTCGCCCGCCCGTTGGTCTATTTGGCTGTACAAAGTTATACCGCGCAGCTTCGCCCGGTCGAGTACGCTCATCTGCATTGAGGAGTCCGAAAACGTATAACTGTAATCGGAGGGGATTATACGCTCTATCTCCTCACGCCTGTCACGATAAGCGAGGAAGCCTCTGCGGACATAAGGCTCAAAATCGCTTATGTACAGATGAATCTGACCGCCCGGCCCTGTGTCCCTAAGGTAAGCCACCGCGCAAGCCATCTTGATGTCCCCTTTAAGCTGGAGGATGTTGTAGTTTGAACAGTCGTAGAGCAGCAGACAACGCAGCAGTTCCGCGCTGATAACCAGCTGACGTTTCGCGCGGGCGGCTTCCAGCGTCAGGAAACTTTGCACCAACGCGAGGCGTTCCTCCAAGGGACGTTCGGCTAGGGGCGGCAGACGGATTGCGATGTCCGTGTGCTTGCAGAAATAATCAAGCGCCGCAGGGTTGCTCGGGTCACAGGAAATAATCAGGAAAAAATCGTCGTTGCCGTGTTCGCGGCGCAGTTTATGCAAATGTTTTCTCGCGCCCAGTTCAAGCAGCTGCGCCTTGTCGATGTGCAGGAAACCGCCGTGCGCCTCCACGAAAACCGAATCCAGCTCCGTACCGCCTTGCAAGTCCTGGCAATCGAAGGTGACGTAGGGCGTGTTTCCCTTAATCCGCTGGGAAGCCGCGGCATAGCGGAACATAAGCTCGGCGAGGTAGCTTTTCCCTGTGCCCCGCGGACCTATCAGGAGAATATCCGGCTTCCCGCCCGGGTAAACTATAGCCGCCTTAGCCAGCTGCACCGCGCGCCGCAGACTGCCGTCCGCTCCGGGGACATTAGAAAAACAATCGTCCTCCTTCCGCGGAATCAGACGGTAGCGCACCGGCCTGCCGCCGCTCTTCTGCGCCAGTCCTTCCTCGGCCAGCGCGTTTAGTACGCGGCTGACGTTTTCCCGCCCCATTTGGAGCGCCTCCGCTATTGTCTGCGTCGTCTGCTCGGCTTCCCCGCACAATCTCAGGTAATTACAGATACGTTCGCGTTTCGTTTTCACTACGCCGCCGCCTCTCTCGACTGGGTCTGGGTATAAGTATAATTATCTTGACGCTGAAATCAAACGGGCTAGTGTGTAACTCGGCAAAGCCGTTTTACACACTAGCCCGTTTGTATTAACTGGCGACACCGCGTCTTACCAATGCGCCGGGCTTCGTCCGACTATTGATTATCGGGAATTTCGCCGCAAAGGATAGTCGGGCCGCTCGACAAAGAGGCGTAGAAAACGCGGCTTCGCCGACAATGGACAAACCCTAATGACTAACTGTCCGTTAGCTTGTCCGCCGGGTTATTTGACGTTAACGACAAATCACACGGCGCGCACAGCCTGATAGCGTGTCACTTTGACACATTATCTGCCGGATAGTGTGTCAACCGATTATTATGAGCACAAATTTAACCTTGTACAGTCAGCCTGTTTCGATGTTTCCGGCAATTGTGAGGTCATTGGCAGCCAGCCAAAGGAATCCGGACAGTAACCCGCGCGCCGCCCTCGGGCTTGTTGCAAAGCGCCAGAGAGTATTCGGGGCCGAAGCAAAGGCGCAGACGGGTTTGTACGTTATACAGCCCGTACCCCTTGCCAAAGGGCCCGCCGCCCTTGTCCGCCGTGACGCGGAGCAGTGACTCCCGGCTGAACCCCGCGCCGTCGTCGTCAACGTGTATCAGCGCGTCGCAGCCCTCTACCTCGGAGGTGATAATTATGGCGATATTGGGATGGGCGTCGCTTATACCGTGTTCTATGGCGTTTTCCACAATGGGCTGCAACGTCAGCTTCGGCAGTTCCAGCCCGCCTAGCAGCGGCGAAACCGTCTCCACCGCCCGGACCCGGCCGCCGCCCCGCATCTGTTGAATAGTGATGTACGCGTTAAGCCCCTTTAGTTCTTCTTCCAACGTAATAATATCACGGCCTCCGGAGAGAGACACGCGGTAGAAAGCCGCCAGCGCCTCTATCGCGCTCCGTACATGGCCCGGCGTCTGGCTCTGCGTCATCCACCCGATAAAGGACAGCACATTGTATAAAAAATGCGGCTTAATACGCGCCTGCAATTCCCGTACCTGTGCCTCGCGTTTCTCCTGTTCCGCCTTTGTTAAGTCCGCCATTACCAGTTCCAAATCCTCTGTCATCTTCCGGAACCCTTGGTCCAGCAGAGCAATTTCATCCCTGCCAGGTATTGGCTCGCCGGACCTCGGCAGGCCGGAAGCGTCCGTATGAAATTTTTCCAGCAGTCTCTTAACGCGCCGCTCCATAGCGACGCTGTGCAGGCTGAACAGCAGTACGGACAGCACCGCGCCAAGCAGCACTATTCCAAAACTTATATAGCGCGTCGCTTGAACCTCTGCCGCAACCTCATCCATATCAAGCAGCGCGCCAAGCGTCCACCCGTATTCCAGCCCGCGCGTCAGGAGATGCTCCTCATTACCCCCCCCCCCACTGCTTTCAAGCTGATAAACCGCTTCACCGTGCGGCCCCCGGCCCTCGGAGGGCTGTTCCGGCGTTTCGCCGCCGAACAGGTCCGAAAGCCGCCGGCCCACCAGAGCGGGGTCTGTGGATACGGCCACAACCCCGTCCTCATCCGCCAGGAATACGGGAGTCGAATACTCGCTTCCGTAGTTCAATATCTGCGTCAGGCTGTCAGTATGTATCAGAAGGGATACAACCGCGGCGGGACGCTGCAAGACGTTTTGCCGGGTTATAACACGGTTAAGGGAAATTAACGGCCTGCCTTCCAGGGCCAGGGATGTCCAATAGTCCCCGCGCTGGCTGACCAGGCGCAGCCCTCCTATATAGGGCGCGGCGTAGGAAGTTTTCAGCCTGTCGAACTTGTCCAGGGACTCCAGCGCATCCACGGTTATCAGGTAGGGCGGCGCGGAGACCAAGGTTTCATTTTGAATATAAACAGTTACGTCCAATAACTGGTTGCTTTCCTTTATACTGCTTACCCGCCCCCACAAATAGACGTACAGGCCCACAGCCTCGCCGAGGCTGTCGTAGCGGCGCGCTAAATCCGCCGTAAGCCGCAGGTCTTGCACAAGACCGTCCGCGACGCTGTTGTACAGGGCGAACCGCTCGTCCAGGCGTTCGGCGGTTTCCCGCAGCGCGGACGCGGCCGAGGCTTCCGCGTCCCGCTGCATAACGCGTATCAGTGAGGATAGCTGGAATATGCTAATACACAGCAGGGGCACAAACCCAAAGAGCAAGTAGCTGAAAATCAGCTTCTCCCGGAACCGCAAGTTTAAGTAAACCCCAAGGGCAAATTGGCGTATAAGATTAAACCAGCGCTTGAGAAAATCCTTAAACATTGGCACCACCTTCGCCGGACGGTCAGCCTTCGGACGGGCTTCCGTCCATCAGCCATGCCCGATATTCCCCGGGCGAGCGTCCGCAATACTTTTTAAAAACCACATTAAAGTAGGACTGGCTTTCGTACCCAACTGACCTGGCGATTTCCAGCATTTTTTTGTCCGTACCCCGCAGCAGTTCCCGCGCCCGGTCCATGCGCATGGCCAGAATGTAATCTTGAATAGTCTGGCCCGTAACGTTTTTAAACACCCTGCGCAGGTGCGCGGGCGTGATATATACCTCTTTGGATATAGTGTCTGTGGAAATTTCCTTGTGAAAATTGCCCTTAATAAAGGCGACAGCCTTTTCCACCAGGGCGTCGGACGCGGACCGCAGCGGGCGTTCCTCCTGTCTCTGGCCTCCGGGGCGGTCCCGCCAGCGAGCGGCCAGCGCCTCGAACAAAGCGGCCATGCCGTCCTCGGTATCCAGGAACGCCTGTACCCGCGGGTCAGCGCCGGCCATGGTGATAATAGCGTCCGCCGCGGACCCGGCGTCCTGTTCCGCCGGCGCGTACCAATAGGCGCCCGTGCCCCAGGCGTGGACGCGCAGGGTTTCGCTGGCCTGGGCATACATGGCGTTAAGCCTGGCCTCGTCCTCCTCTATGCCGCTTATGGCCGCCACCAGGCTGCGGCCGCAGCCGGCGCGCGCGGCGTCCAGCATATGGTTGGCGCAATACTGCAGGTGGTTGAAGGCCCCTTCGTCGTCCAGTCTGGCCGGGAGGCTTGCCACCACGGCGAAAATCCCGCTGTGGATGAACACCGGCGGCGACAGGTTAAGGGTGACGCACAGCCGCGACAGCAGGTCACGCAGTTCCATCATGGAAGGCGTGACATCGGCTTCGCGCGTATGGACGTCAGCCAGCAGCAGGACCGCCAGTTTGCTGCGGGGTACAAACAGCTCCGCTTCCTCAGCCTCGGCGCGCGCGGACTTATCCCTCAAGCTGCGCACGCCAAGCAATAAGTCCCGCAGCAGCCGTTCCTTTATAAACGGGCGTACTGACTCCAGGCGCTCGCGGAGCGTTCGTGCGGCGTAGGCGTCCTCGGCGGCCGAGTCTAGGGTACCCACGGCGCAGCGCAGGGCGGATTCCAGCTCGTCAATACGCAGCGGCTTTGTCAGGTACGCGTCCGCGCCGATGGCTACCGCTTGACGGGCCGACTCAAAGTCCTCGAAGCCGCTCATTAGGATAATTCTGGTGCTGGGCAGCGCTTTTTTCAGGTGCCCCGCGAAAGTTACGCCGTCCATTACCGGCATCCGCACATCGGTAAGCACTATATCCGGCTTTATGGCCAGCGCCTGTTCCAGTGCCTGCGAGCCGTTCCACGCCTCGCCCGCCACCGACAGCGCGTAACGCGCGAAAAAAGGCAGGCCAGCTATTCCGCGCCGCTCTGTTTCGTCGTCGTCCACTATTAAAAGTTTATACATACCGTTTGTTTGTCAATTCACACTTGGATGGGAACCCAAATGACCAACAGTCGAGCTTGCCCGGCGCTTATAACGTCAAAAGGCTTTGCTTTCAAGAACCCGCATCCGGGCGAGACCCGGATGGCCCTAATAAATTGCATATTAAGTTCAGCGCTATAATAGCAGAATAGTGCCAAAATTACAAGAGTTTAGCATTCCAGATACCACCCAAATTTTGAAAGACCAAGGCTATTCAGAGGTCAAAATCCTAAGACCTTGGGGCTCCGCCCCAAACCCCGCTGGGGACTTCATCCCCAGACCCCTTCTTGCGCTTCGCGCGCACTCATTAAAGAGAACCTCGACGAACAAGCCCTTGAAAAGGCTGTACCTGCATCAAAAGCGCTGCACTCTCCGCCCTTGAAAAGGGGTCTGGGGCCAACGAACAAACCATCGTTAGGTCCCCAGCGGGGTTTGGGGCAGAGCCCCAAGGTCTTAATCTTTTGACCTTCCTCATTCCTTAAGTTAGCAAGTAAAAACCCGAAAATTGTTGTCCAAAACGGATTGCGCTCGCCGCCCTTGAAAAGGGGTCTGGGGCCAACGAACAAACCATCGTTAGGTCCCCAGCGGGGTTTGGGGCCAACGAACAAACCGTCGTTAGGCCCCTAACGGTGAAGTGTCCGTTGGTCTTAATCTTTTTACCTCCCCCATT
>JAISYE010000172.1 GCA_031297485.1 Clostridiales bacterium | reverse complement strand
ATAACATCAATTCTTGACCCCTTGGCGCCAAGCTTCATATCTTCTGACCAAAACTGGGTTATAATTGTGTCAACGCTTACTTCCCTTCCCGTAACCGCGGTTAAAAATCTGGAACAGATCGTTTTATCGTTCATCCACTTAGAGAATATTGAATCGTATAAGGGAAAAAATCTATCCTTAAGGGATTCAACTAAAAGTGATTTCTCCGGCGTTTCAGCAGTGCGTTCAGATTCCGCGTTGTCTGCCGCGGTTTTATCTCCATCCCCACCGAATAACTCCACATGCTCGATATCCATAATTACGCACCCCAAATTAATTTTATTTCCGCAATTTATACTCGCGAACGGCCTCAATTTGCCGTAGGGGCTGCACACTGCGGAAAAAGTGTCCGCTGCGGTGTTTTGACCTTCCCAAGCCCCTACGCCCATTTGTATGCTGCGGTCGTGAAGAATCTAACCATGTTATAAATACCCGGGTTTGTGGCAGCGCCCAGGACCTCAAGCCTAATTGCCGCGCCCAAATGGCGGTGTCTTTTCTTCTGAAAAGCTCATGTACGCGTCGCCTGACACAATAATGTGGTCCAGCACATCAATATTAACGGTGTCCAGCGCCTTCATGATTTTGTCCGTGGAGGAGATGTCGTTAGCAGAGGCCGACAGCGAACCTCCGGGGTGGTTATGCGTTAAAACCACACGGGAAGCCTTGTACTTAAGGGCTGTTTCAACAAACTCCCGTATATAAACGTGTGCCTCGCCAATCGAACCCTCGGACAGCTTGGCAGTATGCAACAGCTGCAGCCCCGTGTTAAGGCACAGCATGAAAAGCGTCTCCACGGTCCGCCCTACAAACAGTGATACGGCATATTCCCCAACTTTGCGGGAAGAATCCAAAATTATCTTCTTCTCACTTCGGCTGGATAAATACCGGCGCATAAGCGAGGATATAACGGAAATAAACACGCCGACATTTTCGCTTACCTGGCAGCGGCTGCTTATCTCCAGCGGGTCAGCCTCAAACAGCGCGCGTAAATTGCCAAACTCGTCCAGCATCCTGTGGGCAATTTCGTTTGTATTCCGCTGAGGGTAGCAGTAGAATAATAAAAGCTCCAGGACTTGATGGTCCTCAAAACTGTCCAGCCCCTCGGACAGATACCGCTCACGCACCCGCTGACGGTGGCCGCTGTGGATATTTTTACCCATATTGTTCACCATCTTGAAAATATTTTGTCAGTTCGGCAAGCCGTCCGCCGTATATAATGTCCAGCAGGCTGTCCGCTCGCTCCAACGCCAGTTTGGCCATGTCTACCGTAATAAGCCCAAGGCTTAACGCCTGGGACAGCTCCCCCAAGTCCACCACCTTTACGAACCCGTCCGGATAGACCAGCACGTCTATCAACAGATCGTTAAACGAGTAGGTATTGCTGCCGCCGTCGTACTCGCACTCAAAAATATCGCAGTACGTGTATACGCAAACCCCATTCGCGTCCAAACAGCGGCTCACTTTAAACCCTTTCTTGAGGAAGTATATCGAACAGCCCCCCGCAATATCTTTGCGGGGTTTTAAGGTTCGCCACAGGGTTATTATCAGGTCGTTGTCAAGCGCTAATATTTTGTCGTCAGCCAGGACAGTGGTCTCGTCAGGAATAAATCGCCTGCGCAGCAGTACCGGCGGGTTCACAGCGCACCCCTCAAACTCTTGGACAGCTTATCCACTACGGTCTCCAACACCTTTATCCGCGCCAGCTTCTTGTCGTTAGACTCAATTATTATCCACGGCGCGTGGGACGTGTTTGTCCTGAAAAGCATCTCGTCCACCGCCTGCTCGTATAAGTCCCATTTTTCACGGTTGCGCCAGTCTTCCTCCGTTATTTTGTACTGTTTAAGCGGGTCGGACTGCCGCGCCTTAAACCTTCGCAGCTGCTCGTCCTTGTCAATGTGCATCCAAAATTTGAACAAAGTCAGCCCGTGGTTGGTCCAATGCAGCTCCATGTCGTTTATTTCGCTGTAGGCCCGCTGCCATTCCCGGGGTGTGCAAAAGCCCTCTATGCGTTCCACCATCAGCCGCCCGTACCAGGACCGGTCGAATATGGCCATGTGCCCGTCCTTTGGCAGCCGGTTATAAAACCGCCACAGGTAATGGTGGCTCAGTTCCTCCGGCGTGGGCGCGGCAATGGGCACAACCTCATAGCCCCGCGGGTCTATGTGCTTGGTAAGCCGTTTTATATTGCCGCCCTTGCCAGCCGCGTCCCAGCCCTCGTACACTATGGCCGCGGCTTTGCGCTTCGCGTACAGCGCGTAACCAAGTTCCGCCATATGGCTCTGCAGCTTCTCCAGTTTTTTCTTGTAATCCTCGTCCGTGATTGTTTCGTCAAATTTTACGGCGCTTAATATGGAAACGCGCGGCGGAGCAACGGTTTCCACGCCGGGTTCGCGGTGGGCGCGGCGGTTTTCCACTTCCGCCTCAAGGCGCGAAATGAGTATTTCGATTATCTTTACAGCCGCGTACCGCAAGTCGTTGGCCTCAATTATCGACCAAGGGCTTTCCGCCGAATTGGTGCGGTGTATCATATCCTCATATATGGGCAGCAGCTTGTCATAGGCATCGTTCTGCTCTTTGTCCGAATCGTCCACGCGCCACTTGGTGGCTGGGTTTTTCTCCAGAGCTTTAAGGCGGTTTTTCTGTTCATCCTTGCTAATATGAAGGAAAAATTTTACGATTAATGTCCCGTCGTCATGCAACTGCCGTTCGAAGGCGTTTACGTCGTAGTAGTAGCCCGCTTTCTCCTTTTCCGAAAGCCGCCATTTGAAAATGCTCTCCGGCAGCATACCACGGCTCCAGCTTTTATCAAAAATCGTTATAAGCCCTCTCGCCGGAGTCTTTGTCCCGTAGGACCATAAAAACGGCCGCATGGTTATTTCCTCCGTAAGTTTGCCCATAGCGTACACCTTAAACTGCCGGGGGTCCAACGGATTAACAATGCGCTTTATCATCGTGCCCTTGCCGGAAGAACTCCATCCTTCAAAGGCTATGACGACCGGGATGTTTAATTCCCCTATTGTCTGCTGAAGTTCCTTCAGCCGCGTTTCCAACTCATCCATGCGCTTCCTGTAATTTTTTTTGTCCAGCGAGAGGTTCAAATCTACTTTTTCCAGCATATTAACCGGCTCCTTCATGGTTTTCGTTGTGATGTTCAATAGTGCACGTGGCGCAGATACTTTTCCGCCGTACGGCCAAGCGCCCGAATAACGTCCATATCCGTGGGAGGCGTCGAGGACATTTGCCAGCGCGGGTAAAAGCGGGTCAGGTGCAGGGGAATTTCCTCGTCTATTCCGGCGACCCAGCGTGCCAGCGGCTCAATAACCGAAGCGTAGGCGTTGCGCGGCCCGCTCGCGCTGTCCGGCAGGATTAATGTGGTAAGCTCCACGTGGCAGTGGCGGGCCGCCGCTTCAACGGTGGCCATGACCGGGGCCAGGGTCCCGCCGAGTTCCGCGTAAAATTCGTCGCTAAAGCCCTTCACGTCTATGTTCATGGCGTCTATAAATGGCAGAAGCTCCATAAGCGGTTCAGGGGACACGTACCCGTTTGTAACGATTACATTGACCAGCCCGCGTTCATGCGCCAATTTTGCCGTATCATACATAAACTCCCAGGCTATAAAGGGTTCGTTATACGTAAACGCCACTCCGATATTGCCTTGGGGAATGAGTTCCTCCGCCTGCCTGACTATCTTTTCCGGCGGAATAAATTCTACAGGGGGCTGGCCCATTGATATAGAATAATTTTGGCAAAATGGACATCGCAGGTTGCAACCATAACTGCCAATGGAGAGTATCATACCTCCGGGATAAAAATGGCGCAGGGGTTTCTTTTCTATCGGGTCCAGCGCAAGCGAGGAAATCTGCCCGTAGCTTTCCGCTATAAGCCGTCCGGCCGCATTCCGGCGCGCGCCGCAAACGCCGGTCCGGTCGAAGGGTATAACGCAGCCGCGCGGGCACAGCAGGCATTGAAGGCCGCGTTCGGTCGTCTCGTAAAAACGTGCGGTTCTTGGACACTGCCTAACGTTCATTTATGCCTCACAACCTCGAAACGTTCCAGTTTATAGCTTTCGCCTGGCGCGATACCGGCCTTCCGCAACGCGATTGACACCTGTTCGTCTATTGTGTCCACGCCTTCCAGGTTGGGAAGCAGCAACCCGCGCCTGAATCCGCTGCTTACAATTACGCCGTATTTTTTCACGTCCAACTCCCAGCTGCCGCTTATAGGTTCCGCGGGCGAAAGCACATCCACGCTGTAAGTAAGGTCCTCCAGCTCATGTTCGTCTACGGCGGGGAAACGTGGATCCTTCGTTCCCGCGGCTATGGCGTTTTCAATTATTTCCTGCGCGATACTGGCGTAGCATGGCGATATTGTTCCAATGCAGCCACGTAATTGGCCGAATTTTTTAAGGGATACAAACACGCCGGCCCTGGCGGTTTTCATTTCTGACAAGCCCTCCGGCGGCTTGATTTTTTTGCCTGCGCGCACATAAGCCTCCAACGCGCGGCGCGAGAGAATGACATAAGCGTCCCCGGCCTCGCGCGTGAAGCGCCGGGTTTCGTCCGGACCCACGGGCGTATAGCCGCAGAGGGCGTAGCCCACTCCGAAAGGTCCTTCGTAGGACATGAATTCTGTACGCACGGCCTGGCCGTCCAAGGCGCCCGCCATTACAATGAAGGAACGCAGGCCGCATTCCGCCGCGGCCGCGCAAAAGGACTCGTCAAACTCCAAGAATTTGCCGAAATCAGCGGACTTCATGGCTGCGGTAACTTCTGAATCAAACAGGGGGCCTTCCGGCGCGAACCCGTATGGGCCGTCCTCGGTAAGCTTATGGGACAGGTCGCCGCTTGCCACAATTACTGTCCGGCGGTTTATGTTCGCGGCGGCGTCCCGCAGGCACACGCCAAACTGGTAATGGGTTTCCGGACTGAGCATGGATATGGAAAACCGGGCCAGTTTATAATCCTTATACTTACTGTTAATAAAGTACAGCGGCACCATTGCGCCGTGGTCCATCTCCTTTTCCCGGGCGCCTTCCTTGCCCGCTGGTATGCCGCGGGTTTCCGCCAGGCGGCAGGCTTCGTTCAGCAGCGCGATGTCGTTTTGCGCGCTGAACCGTGTCTCCGGCGCCCCGAATCTTGAAAAGCTCCCAGACGCCGACTCTCCGGGCGGAATATGGATATAATCCGTGTACATGGCGGAATGCGGCGTGATTATGACAATTGTCTCCGGGGCGAGCGCAGCGATTTGTTCCGCGACCCGCTTGTACGACTCCAGAGTCGCGGCTATTGCCCTCTCCCGCCCCCGGCCTACCGGCGCTACAGCCAGCGGCGGGTGAGGCACGATATATGCGGCTTGTATCATGGGGTAAACCTCCTTAATTTATAATCCAAATGACTTGGCGCTAACTTTTTACATTTGTGAACGTCAAAAGGTTTCATTTTGAACGTTTAAAACCCACATCCGTAGGAGACTCGGATGACCATATATCTCTAGAATGTGTTTGAAAACTGGATTCCAGCGCGGACTTGCGGCGGTTTCATGCGAAATTTCTCGCTTTTAAGAATTTTCAAACACGCCTTAACACCTTGCGCATTTTATATGCAAATACGAATTTCTTTACACAGCGGGCTTACGCAGTTTTCAGGGTTCATACACTCATGATAGCATGATAGCGTTAAAATCACAAGAAGCAATTACTATGGATGTCACTCAAACATAATATTTCTTAAAAGAGCGGTATTTAACATCAACGGTGTTTCAGGCTTTAGAGTCTTTGTGTCTATTCAGAGGTCAAAACACTAAGACCTTGGGGCCAACGAACAAACCATCGTTAGGCCCCAAACCCCGCTGGGGACT
>JAISYE010000171.1 GCA_031297485.1 Clostridiales bacterium | reverse complement strand
CATCGTTAGGCCCCAAGGTCTTAGTGTTTTGACCTCTGAATAGACACGGTCCACTTGAGTATGAGAAAGCATTTGACATTACCTATTAAATATTTTATCATAAACTGAAAGGTAAAGGTAAATTCATATGGGCAAAACTCAACTTAATGACATGACAACTGGCAAGCCCTTGGGGATTTTAACAAGATTTGCCGTGCCGCTCATGCTGGGTAATACGCTTCAGTTTTTTTACACAATTGCGGACAGCGCGGTTGTGGGAAGGCTGATAGGGGTGGAAGCCTTTGCGGCGGTAGGTGCGGCGGGGCTTTATTATTGGCTTGGGGTAAGCGTTGTTTTAGGGTTAACGCAAGGTTTTGGCGTGTTGTTCGCACAGCGTTTCGGCGCGCGGGACGAAGGCGGCTTAAAACAGGCTTTTGCCGCCGCGGCTGTGCTTTCGCTTTTAGGCGGCCTCTTGTTTTCCCTGCTCGCCGCGCTTTCAGTCGAACCGGTGCTGAAACTGCTTAATACCCCCTTAAATATACTGGAGGACGCGAAGTTATATCTGCATATTCTTTTGGGGGGATTATTACTATCGTTTGTTTACAATCTGTTTTGTGCTGTCCTCCGGGCGCTTGGCGACAGCAAAACGCCTTTTTACGCGATGATTCTTTCGTCAATATTGAATATTCTTTTAGATATTGCCTTTGTAAAGTTTTTTTCGCTTAGAGTGGCAGGGGTGGCGCTGGCGACACTTATAGCGCAAATTACGGCGTGGGCGTTCTGCTTTTTAAAAATTTGCGCGATACCCCAATTGCGCGGTATGGCCCGTTATATGTCCCCAGCCCGCGATAATTTAGAAACCGCGCGTGAACTGATACGGCTGGGCGGCCCCATGGCGTTTCGCAATTTTGTTATTTCCCTTGGCGGTATGGCTCTGCAATATGTCATAAACGGCTTCGGGGCTGTTTTTATCGCGGGTATAGCGGCGGCTTGGAAGATGTACAGCCTGCTGGAAATTGTCGGCGCGGCTTTTGAGGGGGCTGTGGCCGTGTTTGTTTCTCAAAACTTTGGGGCGGGCTGTTTTGACAGAATCGCGGCCTGTTTAAAAAACGCGCGGCGTGTCTTGATAGGCGCGTCCTGCGTTATCGCCCCGTTGATTTTAATTTTCGGGCGCCGGCTGTTAGGCGTTTTAATGTCAGGCGAGTCAGCGGAGCAAGCGCTTAACATAGGGCATAATCAGCTTGCCGCTATGGCGTTGACTTTACCGTCTCTGTTTATGCTGTTTATTTACCGCGCGGCCCTGCAGGGCATGGGAAGCGCCTTTGTGCCCATGATGTCGGGTTTTATAGAGTTATTTATGCGCGTTGTGTGCATAGCGCTGCTTCCCATATTCTTTAACGAATGGGGGGTATACGCGGCTGACGTGGCTGGGTGGCCCATTGCCGCTATATACTTGTATATAAACTTCAGAATATTGTACAAAAAATTATCTGCGTCGGGTGCGGATACCGGAGGCCCCGGCCGAGCTTACTCGACGCCCTAGCTATTGTTAAAGGAGTAGGGGAATATCATGAAAAATAATCCAATCAGGCCAAAATGGAAAGGCCTCATGTCTGACCGGGAGCGGTTCAACAATCAAATGCACTATAAACCCGTGGACCGGTGCTTTAACATGGAATTCGGGTATTGGGACGAGAACTTCAGCCAGTGGGATATTTTTGTTGACAATGGCATAAAGAACATAAGGGAAGCCGACGAGTTCTTTAATTTTGACAAGATCGAGTATGTATCCCCCAACAGCTGGATGTGCCCCAGTTATGAGGAAAAACAGATAGGGGAAACGGCCACAAAAAGAATTATTATTAATGCGGACGGTTTAACGGCTGAGGTGCCAAAGGACGGGCACGACACCATACCCCATTATATTAACGCCACGGTGGTAACCCCGGAAGACTGGAAACGCTGCAAGGAGGAGCATTTCCAATTTAACGACGAGGCCCGTATCCCAAACCCGGAGCAGGTAAAAAAGGCACATCCGCCGGAACGGGATTACCCGCTGGGGATAGACTGCGGTTCCATGATAGGCCAGATACGGAACATGCTGACCTTTGAGGGGCTGGCCTACGCCTGTTACGATTATCCCAACATGGTGGAGGACATGGTGGAGACCTGCTGCCAGCTGGTAGAGCGGGCGCTGGATAAACTTCTGCCCCGGGTGGATTTTGACTTTGCCAGCGGCTGGGAGGACATATGCTTTAAAAACGGCCCGATTGTATCTGTGGATTTCTTTAAAAACGTGGTCATGCCGCGTTATAAACGGATATCAAAGAAATTGCGCGCCCATGGCATAGATATCTGGTATATAGACTGCGACGGGGACGTGCGCCTGATTCTGCCGTATTTTTTGGAGGGCGGCGTTAATTGCCTGTTCCCCTATGAAGTAAACAGCTGTGCCCATCCCTCTGAGCTGCTGCGCGAATACAAGGGCGAACTGCGCATAATGGGCGGCTTTGATAAAATAGAGCTGGGCGCTGGCAGGGAGGCTATAAAGGCATATATGGAAACCCTTGTCCCCTTGGTGGAGGAAGGCGGCTATATACCGTTCTGTGACCATAGGTGCCCGCCGAATGTGGACCCGCGGGACTATTTGTACTATTTGGACCTGAAGGAAGAGACTTTCAGTATCAAATAAATTAATTTATGGAGGCACGAGATGACTTCCCGGGAAAAGGTAAGAAGAATATTCGAGCGTGAAAGCGACGGCGCCGCGGCGTTGTGGACAGGCCATTTTAACGAAAAGACAATCCCGATTTTTATGAAGGCGTATGGAGTATCGCGGGATGGGGGCCACAACGGAAAAAGCGCCGTTAGTACGGACGCGGAAGCCCTGCAGGAATATCTCAGGGACGACTGCCGCTGGTTCGGGGCGGACCGCTGTTACAAGCACCCCGACGGCCTGCCCATGCTGGACCCTTCCTTTGGGATTGACCGCGCGAATTCCCTAAGCGCGCCCGGTTGTTTCGCTAACGCTGAAACAGTGGCGGACATTGAGAAATACCCCTGGCCGGACCCGAAATACCTGCGGTTTGACGAACTGAACCAACAGCTGGAGCGGGTACCGGATAAAATGGTTTTCACAGGTTTAAGCTGTGGTTTTTTCCATAACATGTGCGATTTCTTTGGGATGGAAGAATATTTTGTAAATATGCACTTGAATCCCAAGGTAATAGAGGCTGCCACAGAACACTTTGTGGAGTTTTACGTGCAAGCGAATGAATTGTGCCTTCAAAGCGTGGGAGACAGGGCAGACGCCATATTTATGTCCAACGATTTCGGCACCCAGCGCGACCTGTTTATCTCCCCGGAGCTTTTCCGCCGTTTTGTGCTGCCGGGCTTTAAACGTATTGCCCAATTGGGGAAGAAGTATGGAAAGTTCGTTATCCTGCATTCCTGCGGTTCCATTTATCGGATTATCCCTGACCTGATAGACGTGGGCGTGGATGTGCTGCATCCCATTCAGGCACAGGCGGCCGGCATGAGCGCGGATAACCTTGCCCAGTTCAAAAAGGATATCGCCTTCTTGGGCGGCATTGACGCGCAGAGCTTTTTTGTAAACGCGACGCCGGATGAGATAAAAAATGAGGTATATCGCGTCCGGAAAGTCCTCGGGCCTAATATCGTAATTTCACCCAGCCATGAGGAAATACTGCCCAATATCCCCCCCGAAAACTTCAAGGCAATGGCAGAGGCGGCTTTGACCCTGTAAGAACTGGGCGGGCTGACTGGACGTGCAGACCTCGTCCCTACAATATTGCGTATGTAGGGGCGCGGTCTGCCCGCCCGATGGCAACCGTCCCCCTTCTTGCGCTTCGCACGCACTCAAATAAGCATAAGCCTTGCACCTCTGAATAGACACCCATTGTCACAGGTTACTTGAGAGTTCAAACTTCTCCAAAATTTACCACATATCAAGCCGCGTAAGTATCTGGGGAGTCAAAATCAGCGTTTTGGACAGACTGAATTAAACACAGTATCGAAAAATGCGGCGCAAAATGAAAAGCGCGAAAAATATTCCGCCGCAGAAAGTCAGCCATTGTATCTTCCGAGGAGGCTGCACTGCCGCGATTTGTACGCATCCAACGAAACAGGCGCGCGTTACCCTTGCCTGCCATATGTAACGCGCACATTTGCAACAACCCTTGCGCGATACAAGCGCACATGACAAACTTTTCAATGGCATTGAATGTGGACACTATCGCAGCCCGCGCTGTTTCGTCTTGGACATTTTCCAGATCTTTTTGCGCGTCCGTGTTTT
>JAISYE010000170.1 GCA_031297485.1 Clostridiales bacterium | reverse complement strand
ACAAATAGTGCGAAGATACGCCGACGGTTATCGCGGTTAAAGCAAGGGCCAAAAACGCGCTGAAGGCAAGGATGAGAACAAAGAAACGCCTCATCAGGCCAGTGGGTTTTTGGAATAATCTGATAGAAATCATCCTTTCTAAGGAGTGTTTGAAAACTGGATTCCTATAGTCGAGCTTGCTCGACGCAGCGCGAAGCGTCGAGCAAGCTCGATTATCACTGCAGCGGTTTTATTCGAAATCTCGAGTTCAAAGGAATTTTTCAATCCCGTGGTTTTCGGGACAATTGCCATTGTCCCCTACGCTACACGAATATCGCAGGGGCGTATGGCAATCCGCCCGATGGTGGCTGTACCTGCATCAAAAGCGCTGCGCCCGCCGCCCTTAATAAGGGGTGTGGGGACGAAGCCCCAGCGGGGTTTGGGGACGTGTCCCCAGCGGGGTTTGGGGCAGAGCCCCAAGGTCTTAATCTTTTGACCTTTCCGGGCCTTAAATTTTGGGTATTCAAGATATTTGTTCACCAGTATGACATTATATTTATCTGGGTGAAATATACTATGATAAATATAATCCGTTAGAGGTGACAGTAATGGACAGCCGGTATATATTGCGGCGCGCGGACGGGGAGCTGCGCTGCTTTTACCGCAGCGGCGGATGCATTATACAAAGGACTTTTTCAAGAAACAAGTGGACTAAACCTACGGTGGCGGCAGGCAGCGCCCGGGAAAATTTTACGCTGACAATGGACGGCAAAGGGCGCGTATATTTATTCGCCCAGGAGACAAACGGCGATATAATTCTTTGCACAGACGCGGACGGCGAATGGACCTCCAAGGTAATATTGGAGAACCGTTCGCCGCGTATTTATGACTTGCGGCTGTACCCCATTATGACCGGAACTTCCGGAACAGCGGGGAAAGGTATGTGGATCATTTATAACGTGCCGGCTCCGGAAGAACGCGCCAATTACCTTGTGATCCAGCAGGCGGAGGCCGCCGGGCGATGGTCTCCGGCGTCGCGCGTAGACAAATTTGTTCCGGCCGGGGATTTTTTGTTCGAGCTTCAAGAGGTCGCCAAGGGACATGCGCTGATGTTCTACCAAACCCGCACTCAAGAGATAAATATCGGATATCGTGAGATAACCTTCGGATCCGGAACTTCCGGTTACCAACAGAGCGGTTATAACATATTTCATTCGACAAATTACTTCTGCACAGACCATTCGTTCCTTACAGTGCCGAACGCCATTCATCTTCTCTATATTATAAAGAGCATGTTCTCGTACCAGCTTATTTATAGGAAAAAGACCTCGGCATATTTCGACAATCCCGTTGTTTTGTGGGAATCACAGCATATTGAAAGCTGCCTGCTGTTCTACGCCAAAGATAACCTGCACGCTGTTTTTTGCAGTAATGGCGCGGTATACGAATGTGTGTCGGAAAATAAGGGTGAGACCTTTTACCGCGCGGCCCGATACAAGAATAAGTGCTGTCTAAGCCCGGTAAAAGCCAGATACGTTTCCGCCCAGGAACAATCGGAAAATAATTTTTACTGCCGCCAGCTATACGTGAACGCCGAAAGTCCATGGGATATTCAGCTGCTCCCGGAACTGTGCGAGGATTTTTATCCTGAAACAGGCGGCGTCACAGCCAGCGGCGAATGCCAGCCGGACAGTGACGCGCTTAAAAGAATGCGCGACGAAATTTCTTACATGCAAGCCCAGATGGATGAAAAAGATAATCAGATTTTGAGGATGTCCGCCACGCTGAAAAAGTACGGCGCGGAATAATGGGCCTGCGGGCGGCGGCCAAGGTTGGGAGCTTAAATTGACCGCCGCCCGCGTCTTTGACACAAAGCCGTTAAAACTTGCAATTAAAAGAAAAAGTTATATAATGGGACTCAGACACAAAACACGTGTTTATAAGAATATACGGGAGGTACGGATAATGAAGATGCGGAAGTTCGGAAGCATAGCGGAAGTGTCGGCGCTGGGGTTCGGCGCTATGAGGCTGCCCACACAAGGGAACGCGGTGGATGAAGCTGAAGCGGTAAAAATGATACGCTACGCTATAGATAACGGAGTAAATTATGTGGACACAGCGTACCGCTATCACGATGGCGAAAGCGAGCTGACAGTGGGCAAGGCCCTTAAGGACGGCTACCGGTCTAAGACTTTTTTGGCGACAAAGCTGCCGGTTTGGATTGTAAAAACTACGGAGGATTACGACGAAATTTTAAATGACCAGCTTAAGAGATTGCAAACAGATTATATTGATTTTTATTTGTTCCACAGCATAGGCGGCAAGACCTTGGACAACCTCTTCCGGCTGGAACTGTTCGATAAGATGCTGCAGGCCAAGGCGGCAGGCAAAATACGGCACATAGGCTTTTCGTTTCATGACGATTATGACGCATTTGTAAAGATAATCGACAGTTGGGACAAATGGGAATTCTGCCAGGTTCAATATAATTACATGGACACAAAAAATCAAGCTGAAACCCGCGGGCTGGAGTACGCCGCCTCAAAGGGCATACCGGTCATAGTAATGGAGCCTGTATTGGGCGGCAAGCTGGCGAACGCGCCGGAAAGCGTACAAAAAATGTTTGACAGCCACAAGGTGAAACGCGCGCCGGTCCAGTGGGCTCTGGACTTTGTGTGGAACCGGCCCGAGGTGTCCTTGTTGTTAAGCGGTATGAGCAATATGCAGCAGTTGAAGGAAAATTTGGAATACGCCGATAAAGCGGAGCAAAACGTTTTTACAGAGGAAGATTTTGCACTGCTTGAAATAGTCAAGGATGAATACAAGCGTCTAAGACCAGTGCCCTGTACTGATTGCAAGTATTGTCTGCCATGCCCCAAAAAAGTAAATATCCCCGCAAATTTCAGAATTTATAACGACACTTTCGCCTTTGGTCTGGAGGCTTCACGTGGCGGGTACTTCTGGATAAAGAGCGAATCCGCGCAGTTGTGTGTGGGCTGTAAGCAATGCGAGGCGAAATGTCCGCAGAAGATTGAGATAAGCAGCCTTATGCCAAAAGTACATGAGCGGCTTGCATAAGGACGGGCCGCGTTCACCTGCGTCTGTTTTTTTGCGGGAAGTACATTGTTCAGATATAGTCAGGACAGTAGCGCGGTTGTGCGTAGAGGCGAACCGCGTTATAAACCGTGACATACTCTCCGCCCTGGAGGCCGCGGCAGGCAGCGAGACCAAGCCCGGCGCAAAAAACGTGTTAAGTCTTTTGATGGAAAACGCGAAAGTTGCGGTCGAAGACAGCCTGCCCATTTGCCAGGATACCGGAATGGCGGTTGTGTTTGTCGAAATAGGGCAGGACACGCGTGTAACCGGCGGCGGGCTGTACGACGCCATAAATCAGGGAGTGCGCGAGGGCTACGAAACGGGATATTTGCGCAAATCAATAGTAAGCGATCCTATAGCGCGGGTGAACACCGGCGACAACACACCCGCTGTAATCCACTGCCGCATAGTGCCTGGCAGCCGTCTGAAAATTACAGTGGCTCCCAAGGGGTTCGGCAGCGAGAACATGAGCGCTGTTAAAATGCTTAAACCATCGGACGGTATTGCGGGGGTCAAAGCCTTTGTGCTGGAAACAGTAAAAAACGCGGGGCCGAACCCATGCCCGCCGCTTATAGTAGGCGTAGGCTTGGGAGGAACCTTTGAAAAATGCGCCTTACTGGCGAAAACAGCTCTGATACGGCGGTTAGGCGAAAGGAACCCAAACGAGTACTGGGCAAGGTTTGAAACGGAAATGCTGGAGGCCGTAAATTCCCTGAATATCGGGCCGGCTGGGTTGGGCGGCCGGACTACCGCTTTGGCCGTGCACGCGGAAGTGTATCCGACCCATATCGCGGGCCTGCCTGCCGCGGTTAATATTGGCTGTCACGTAACGCGGCACAAGGAGGCGGAACTGTGACGAACAGCGCAAGATCTATTACGGCTCCGCTTTTTTTGGAGACAATAATGTCCCTGCGCGCGGGCAACGAGGTATTGTTAAGCGGCGTGGTGTATACTGCCAGGGACGCCGCGCACAAGCGCATGTACGACCTTATTGCGGCAGGCGGGCGGGATGGGCTGCCCTTTGAGTTTGAGGGCGCGGCGGTGTACTACGCGGGACCGTCTCCCACACCGCCGGGCAGAATCATCGGCGCCATAGGGCCTACGACTTCCGGGCGCATGGACGCGTACTCGCCGCTGCTTATTAAGAACGGGCTGCGCGTGATGATAGGCAAGGGAATACGCGGCCGCGAGGTAATGGAGGCCATTGCGGAGTACAAAGGGATATATTTTGCAGCGCTTGGCGGCGCGGCGGCGCTTATGGCCCGCGCGGTAAAAAGCGCGGAGCTTATAGCCTTTGAGGACCTGGGCGCAGAGGCTGTCCGACGGCTTTGCGTGGAGGATATGCCGCTGGTGGTAGCGGCGGATTGTTATGGTGGTTGTGTGTATGGCCCATGAATATTTTGGCTGCGCTTAGCGCGGCCTTTTTTATTTTCCGCAATGAAAAAAATAATAAAAAAAATAAAAAAAATTTCGAAACCCCATTTTTTGTCCATAGGGGTATGTTATCATAAAAGCTGTAATCCAAGCAGAAACCTGCGGCAAAGGCGCGAATATGCGGATGCGGGGCTAATGGGAAAGGCCGAGGCGCTATACCCGCGAACGAATATATTTTCCATAAGCAGGGGCGAAGGCAGTTCGCCTCTGCTATGAAAAAGTTTAGTTTAAAGTCAGCGTGTACCGGTTTTCTTGTGGGAGCAATCTTTTTTTCGGTTATCCCTGTTTTAGCGGAAACGATCGTTGAAAAAGCGACAATTTGCTTAGGAATGAACGGGCAGATTAATGGTTTGCCGGGAGCGCCGTCTGAAAAAGGTGATTATTTTTGGGACGGATCCAAGTTTGAGGTCAAGACAGCGGAAACATCCTTTGAGGTTAAAGCGGAAATTGAGTGTTACGAGGGCAGCGTATTATTGTTTTCTGAAAAACCTGTGCAAAAAGTCGGCGATTCCGGCAATATGTTTGATACTGGCGTGTTTCAAAAACGTGTGTTTTTAGTAGATGCTGTTTGGTTCATCAATATGCCAAGAACTCCGTAATTTCAAGGTTTGCCGGCGTTCGCACTAATGAAAAATGTCTACAGCTTTTGAAACACGCCTTGATACTTATATTTTCCCGTTATACTCACACACGAAAACATCTTCTAAAAATCTTTCAGTGTTTTCGTGTGTGAGCAACCAACAACCGGCGTGAAAAGTGCATTTCTTTTCGCGCCTTAGTATAGGTACAAAAGTGTCTCAAAAGATTGACAATTCGCTGGTTCAGATTTATGCAATTGGAGAGTCCTCCGGGGCGGAATACTCGGACTTGGTTTATGAGCTGACCTTGACGGAAAAAATGCGTGAGGATGAAAAAGGTGTGCGTATAGTTTCTTCAAATATGGGACGCGGCCTGCTAACTATTGTTATAACAAACTAACTTCATAATCAGCATCCCCATCAGGGCTTCCAATATGGAGGCCCTATTTTTACGCGCTGGGAATGGCGGCGGTCCGCCGGTAAAATTCTGCGCGGGCTATTATTGTACATACACATTCGGCCTGCGTTCGGCATACACTGATAAACGAGTAGTATGACGTCCGGGGGTGGCAGTGTGATATTGGACTTTTTGAATTTGTTTTTCGTGTTTTCCTATATTGCGGGCAATTCATTTCCCAAACCGCTGAGCGGCGATGAGGAGCGGGCAATGTTAAAACGGTACGCACAAGGCGACGAGGAGGCGAAGAATGTTTTAATTGAACGCAACCTCAGGCTTGTGGCGCATATTGTAAAAAAGTACAGCAACCACAGCGGGGAACTGGAGGATTTAATATCCGTGGGGACAATCGGCCTGATAAAGGGAATAACTACTTACAACTTGGACAAGGGGACGAAACTGGCGACTTATGCCGCGCGCTGCATAGATAATGAAATCCTTATGTTTTTGCGTTCATCCAAGAAGTACAGCAATGACCTGTATTTGCAGGAACCCATAGGAGTGGACAGAGAAGGCAACGAGGTGACTATGGAGGATAAAATCGCGGACGATAAGAACACAATAGACGAGCAGGTGAATTTGAAGATGCAGATAAAGTCGCTGTACGAAAAAATGAAGAGTATACTTAAAGGCAGGGAAAAAACAGTAATAGAACTGCGTTACGGCCTGTATAACGGCGAGGAGGTAACTCAGCGAGAAATAGCAGAAATGCTGAATATTTCCCGCAGCTATGTTTCGCGCATTGAGAAAAAGGCACTTAATAAACTTAGCCGTGAAATTCGTCCGTAAGTGATGCCAACAGGTTAAGGATTTTCGAGTTGACGCGGGTGCGCGCAGTGCGCCGCTACATTCTTAAGGGCTTATCCCTGAATAAAACAAAATGACTTAAATACTGGATTTGCTAAATGCATAAATGACGCAAAATCAGTACTTTCATTTATTAAGGGATAGGCCCTAAGTAAACATATTTGCAAAGTATTGGGGACTTTTCCTTTTGTCTTTGGGTGCAGCAAATTTTTGTTGTACCATTTATTGTTATTGACTTATTTGATAAATATGCCGCTATTCGCAGCAGAACAATTTGAAATTTTTGTTTTCACACTTCAGTGACGCAGGTAACA